>JAGBLH010000162.1 GCA_017635515.1 Selenomonas sp. | reverse complement strand
CCCCAGGGCGTTGTTGATCTTGTGGGCACCGGTATGCAGGAGGTCTTCCCGCTTGAGGAAAATCCGTGCCCTGCCATAGTGCTTGGTCAGCCGTTCCGCATAGTAGAGGTTGGTGGGACGGCCCGCATACTCACGCAGGTAGCTTCTGAACTCCTCCTGGAACTCAGGTTCCGCCTTGTATTTAAGGTAAGCTTCTTCCAATTCATTCAGCGCCGGCATGACGATTTCTGGCACATACTGTCCGCCAAACTTGCCAAATCTGCCCTTGGTATTCATTGCTATTCCCCATTTCTATACGATTCAAGCCGAAGCCTTAGCCTTTTCTCCCACGCCTGCCATCAGGCGGGTCTGACGAGCCATATCCTCAGCCCTGACCAGTCCCTCGCCCACCAGGATGCCGCTGCAGCCTGCCTGCTGCAGAATCTCTGCATCTTCCGCGGTAAAGACGCCACTTTCGCTGATAATCTTATGTTCTTTCGTAACATAAGGCAAAAGTTCCAATGTATTCTCTATATCAGTTTCAAAAGTAACTAAATTGCGGTTGTTGATACCGATATACTCAGCCGGAGTAGACAGAGCCGCCTCCATGTCCTGCTCATCATGGACTTCCACCAGCGCATCCATGCCCAAGCTCCAAACGGTGTAGAGGTACTCCCGTAGCTGGGCGGGGGAAAGGATGCGGGCTATCAAGAGCACCGCATCCGCCCCCAGCAGCCTGGCTTCATAGAGCTGGTATTCGTCAATGACGAAATCCTTCCGCAGCAGGGGCAAGTCCACCGCCTGCCGCACTTCCCTGAAGGACTCATTGCTGCCCAGGAAATGCGGATCCGTGTGAACGGACAGCATGGCCGCCCCGTTGGCCTCATAGATGTGGGCCATCTCCACCACGGAATGGGTCTTGTTCAGCCGCCCCTTGGCAGGAGACTGGAGCTTGCACTCGGCAATCAAGTTCCAGTTTCGCTGACGGAAGCTGTGGGACATGCGGAAATGTCCGAACTGCCCCTGCCCCTCATTGAGCCTGGCCTTAATTTCTGCCAAGGGCACCTGCCTGCGAGCCTCTCTGACTATATCCTTTTTCTTGGCCACAATTTCAGCTAAGATATCTTTCATGGTTTTGTACCTCTCTATCGTATATGTGTTCCAACCTCATCCACCGCTTCCCATAAAGGAAGACTCTAAGGATTCTCACCCTCGCCATCGTTCCGCCTCTTTGAGGAAGGAGTTGATACGGCTCACGGATTTCTCGCCCTGCTCCTCCAGGCTGCCGGATACGTCCACCCCATAAGGATGAAAGGTTTCCATCACTGCAGTGAGATTCTCCTCAGAAATACCGCCCGCCACCAGCAGGGGCTTGGCAAGCCCTGCCGTTTCCCGGCTGGCCTCCTGCCAAGCAAAGGACTTGCCTGTGCCGCCCGCCTCGCCCTTTACGAAGCTGTCCAGCAGGATGATTTCTGCGGGGTAATGCTCGGCCTCCTCAGCCCGGAAGTTGTCGCCATACCGATAGGCCTTGATGACGGGTCTGAGCACCTGCCTGGCATAGGCTTCGTCCTCATGGCCATGCAGCTGCACATAATCCAGGCTGCAGAACTCAGCAATCTCATTGACCTCGGCTACAGGAGCATCCACGAATACTCCCACCCGCTTGCTATGCCTGACGCTTGCAGAAATTTCCTTCACCCTTTCAGGTGCCACATAGCGGCGGCTGCCCAGGTAGAAGATGAAGCCCAAGAGATCAGCCCCGGCAGCTTCTGCCGCCCTGGCCGCCTCCTCTGTCTTCATCCCGCATATCTTGACTATCATCCAAAAGCCTCCTCACCCTGCCGCCAGCTAACATAAAAGCCCCGGCAGGAAATATCTTTTCTTCCTGCCGGGGCGAAATATCTTCGCGGTGCCACCCGATTCAAACCTATAGCCAGGTTCCTCATTTCAGGCACGGAGAGTCCTCGATGCCCTAGCCCTGTAACGGAGGCAACCGTCCCAGCCTACTGACATACGCAATGCTTTCGGTGAGCTCTCACAGAACCATTCATCAAACCTCATCCATCGGGCCTCACACCTCCGGAAAACCGGCCCCCGACTCGCTGAAGGACTGCAATCTGACTACTCTTTCTGCTCTACGATTTAGACGCTGTAAAGTTGTAATCCAACTGATGTCCTTTATAATACCCGCCTCAGCTCTTTTTGTCAAGCAGTAATTTTTGTAAATCCATGTAAATTGGATAAAAACATTCGTCAGCTATTTTGCAAAGACATAAAAAAATCCCGCCAGCCAAAGGACTGACGGAATCTGTATGTCTCTTGCAAGCAATTAACGCTTCGAGAATTTGAGGCCAAGAACTATCAGGGTTTAATCGGCCATTTGTCTCTTGTATGTCTCTTTTCATGTGTATCGATACACTTCTTAGGAAACCGTACCGGTATGATAGTAATTTGATTTTACCAATCAATCCCTATAGCTATATTTTACCTTTTCTTCATTAAATTAGCTAGATTTTTTCCATTGGTCTCTGTACCAGTTGGCTTTGCCCCTCAGCACGTTCCCACCGGTCCGTGGGTCGTCGTGGTCGTAGACGAATCTGGGACTCTCTGCGGTGCCCAGGTACTGCAAGTCCCATCTTTCGCAGCCGTTGTTCGGTCCATAGGGCTCGTGCGGGGTCAGCCCGTCGATGTTGTCTGCCGCTTCTGAATGAGTCAGGACGTGCAACTTGTCGATGGTCAGCCAGAGGCCATCTGCCACCGCTACAATGGCCTGCGCCATGGCTTCTATCTGGGCTGCCGTGGGCGGCTCTGGTCCCAGGTCATTAGATGTGGCCTGGTATCCGCAGCAGAGGCTGATACCAACAGAGCCGCTGTTGCGCATGTAGGTGTGGGGCAGATGAGCATCCAGGGGCTGCATCAAGATCAGCCGTCCATCAAAGTCGATGTTGATATGGTAATCGTCAAAAAAGCTGGAGTAGTGTCCCGCGCTCCAGTGCAGGTAGATTTTCGGCTCTCTGCCGGCAGCTTTGGCTGCATCCCAGATACGCACACGGGCTTCCGTGGCAATTGCCCGCAGCTCGTCAATTGTTACCGTCCTCATGGTCTCTCTCCTCCTTCTCCTTCTGACTGAAGTACATCTCATCGTTGTCGTCAAACTTTGGGAGTGTCGTGTCCATGGCATCTACCCCGAGCAGGTGGTTCCAGACACGGAAGTGCTCCTGCCTGACATGCTTGATTTCTTCCTCAAGGCTCATCATTTGCGGTCACCTGCCTTGGGAGGCACCGTTCCTGCTGGGGTACTTCCCCCGCTGTTCCGCTGCAAGTACCCCAGCAGACCGCCAGCCAGGAATGTCTGGAGCTCTTTATCTGTCCCCATGATCATCGATATGATAAAAGCTGCCAGCACTCCGATGGCAATCACTTTATCTGTGCTGATAGTGCCCATTTTTTTCGCCTCCTCTTTGCCTTTTCCCGCCACCTTCCATTCTGTCGAGTCGCTCGTGTAAAGCATCGACCTTTTGATTTATCCGCACGAGCTCTACTTCGTGGTTGTGCCACCGCTCATCTGCTTTTTTAAGCTGTTCTGTAAAGCGGTCTGCCGCATCTTCCAGTCGCTTGATTGTGGTCTTGAGCGGGTTAAGCACTACATTCGTGATCACATAGATAAACGCCCCGCCGATAGCCCCTGCAATCACGCTCATTTGCCCCGCTGTTTCCAGCCAGTCCATATACATCCATCCCTCCTGCTAAAAAAGGGGAGCGGTCTCCCGCTCCCCCCTGACCTACGCCTTGTACGGCTCCCCAGTGATTTCCTCGTATTCTTCTGCCGTAATCCAATGCTTGACCACGGCGTTATGCACCTTGGTCTTGCTCCAAAGACCAGTGTCATAGTAGGTCTTTAACTTCTCATACTTTGGGCTGTGTTCCAGTTCCATTGTGGTTTCCTCCTTTACGCATCGAGGTCTACGTCGGTCATCATTGCGATGTACTCAAGCTGAGACTGTAACTTGGCGTTTTCAATCTCCTGCGCGCTAACAGGTGCGAAGGCAAGATACCACTTCCCCCCATCCCATGCGTACTGCTCCTGCTGGATGAGCTTTGCGTGGTCAAGGGCTTCGGTGACGGTGCCTTCCTCGTCCTTGGCAGTCAGTTTGAATGTCGGCGGCCATGCGGTAGTGTCTACCTTGGCCTCGGATACATAGTTGGTGCCATTCATGGTGAGGTTTTCTACCGTGATGGTGCTGTTCTGTCCCTCGATTGTGAGGGTGTAGGTCTTCTTTTCATTATCCATTTCTTTAGCCTCCTGTAGTTAATGGAATTGTCCGCATCCCTTGCGGGTCAGCGGGCAAGGAAATAGAGGCGGATGCCGCCGTAGGCGCTGGCAATCGACGCACCAGCGGCGTCGGCAATGCCATCGCCGTTGGCACGGGCGAAATACGACGCCGAGGCGACCGCGCGGAACCAGAACCAGTTGCGGTCGTCACCGCCAACGTACTGCTTGTGAGCAAAGAGCGGGAGCTGCTGCGGCCAGTCGCCTACATCCAGCCTGGACGAACTGCAAACCGGGGCACCGCAAACCATGCACTCATTGGGGATGTTTACCTCCACATCAATCCACGTAATGCCGGTGGTGGTACCTACATAGCCCTGCCCTGCCGCACTTGGAGCTGTAGCGTCGATGGCATTAGTCAGCCATTCCCTATGCTTCAGTACATGGCTCTCACCAAAGGCCGCCTTGATGGCTGTGCTCCAATTCGGCATGTGGATGCGCCACATATCAGAGCCGATATAGCCGCCGGTGGCGTCGTTGGTCGGGTTCATGCTGACATTGCGCTGGAGAGCGTTTGCAGAAATGAGCACTACATGGTTAACCGTGGTACCGCTACCATCACCTGCTTTGAGGTGAGAGTTGATACCAGCGATGTAGAACTTCGCATTTGTAAAGGTCTGTGCAGCCTGGGTCTTTTCGGTGCCAGCCTTGTCCGTGTAGGTGATGGCGGGCAGGTTGACGGTTTTGGTGATATAGTCACCGATATGCACACCGACAAACTTGCCAGCGGCGATATTGGTGCTCATCAGGCCGCCGTTGAAGTATGCGGTAACATCTGCCCCGCGATAGATGCCGTTGATGTGCCCGGCGGTGTAGTCGCCGTCTGCGAAGCTATCTACCTGCCAGGTGACGGTGCCGTCGGTGACGAGCACGCCCTCTGCGGTGCTTGCAAGGTTGATATTACCTGCCGCACTGGTGCCTGCCTTTACGCACACCAGCTTTTTGTTGACATCGAGTGCGCTGATACGCACAACGTCGCCCACAGCATAT
>JAGBLH010000161.1 GCA_017635515.1 Selenomonas sp. | reverse complement strand
CATTTCAAGCATGATGTGGACAGGGCCAGGAAAAATGGTGCCAAGGTTCTTTGCATAGATACCTATGCCACCCGGACTGCCAGGTGGGCTGATGAATTCATCTGCATCAAGCCGGGCACAGACGGCGCATTGGCCTTGGGTATGCTGCATGTTATCGACAGGGACGGGCTGACGGATGAAGCCTTTATTGCCCGGTATGTGCAGGGCTGGCAAGAATTGAAGCAGGAGGTGCTGCCACGCTATACGCCTGCTGAGACTGCCAGACTTACAGGGGTACAGGCAGAGAGAATAGAGAAACTGGCCCGTGCTTTTGCCCAGGCCCGCGCCCCCTTCATCCGCCTGGGCAGCGGCCTGTCCCGCTATGGGAATGGCACCATGACCTGCAGGCTTATCACCTGTCTGCCTGCAGCAGTGGGAGCATACGGGAAAAGGGGTGGGGGGCTTCTGACCTCCTCTGGGGGCAGCAAGGCCTTTGACCGGGATATTATTCGCCGCCCGGATTGGGAGAAAAAGGGCGTGCGCCACATCAATATGATAAAACTGGGCGAGGTGCTGACAGACAAGAGCCTGCAGCCACAGGTAAAGGCGCTCTATGTGTACTCCACCAACCCTGCCTGTACGGCGCCTGAGCAAAACAAAGTCATGGAGGGACTGGCCAGGGAGGATTTATTCACGGTAGTGCATGAGCGCTTCATGACGGATACGGCCCGTTATGCTGACATTATCCTGCCTGCCACCACTTCCTTGGAGCATGAGGATATTTACTACTCCTATGGTCACTATGTAATCCAGCGGGGGGCAAAGATCATCCCCGCTGTAGGTGAGAGCAAGTCCAACTGGGAGGTAGCACAACTGCTGGCTGAGGCGATGGGCATTCAGGGGAACTTCTTCAGTCAAAGCCAGGAGAAAATGGTAGAGCAGCTGATGGAAACTACCACCAAAGTCTGGCCCTTGCCTGTTGATAGGGCGAAACTGGCAACAGGTGAGCCGGTTGCCCTGCCCTTGCCTGAGAATTACAAGCTGGACTTCAAGACTCCCTCGGGCAAAATTGAGATTTTCAATCCCAAGCTAAAGCCTGCCTTGCCGGATTACTTCCCCCCTCATTATGCAGAAGATGAAGGTGAGTTTATCCTCATAAATTCCCCTGACCCCAGAGTCTTGGATAGTTCTTTCAACGAGAGAGAGGAACTGACAAGGGGAAATATCATGGTGTTGCAGCTTCATCCGGAAGATGCCAGGCGGCTGGGGCTGACAGAAGGAGACAGGGTAAGAGCCAAAAACCGGCAGGGAGAGGCTGTATTCACCCTCAAAGTCAGTTCCGGAGTGGCCAGAGGCACAGCTGTAAGCGAGGGGTTATGGTGGCAGGAATATACTGAAAGTGGCAACACCAATCGACTGACTTCAGCTCGTACTACGGATATGGGCGATGGCAGCACCTTTTATGATGTGCGGGTTGATTTGGAAGCAGAATAAAGGGCATACTGCAAAAGGCAGGCAGCCATTTTGGCCGTCTGCCTTTTGCTCATTTAATCAACATGATTTAAAGCTGTTGCTCCATCAGAACCATGTCAAGAGCGTTCAGCACTTCATTTATATCCTCTTCCGTAATCACCAGCGGTGGCTGGAAAGCCATGACATTGCGGCCGATGCCGTTTTTACCGATGATGAAGCCACGGTCTTTCATGGCTTCGAGAACGCTGTCCAGTTCCTCGGGGGCGGGGCTGCCGTCTGGCTTTACGAACTCCGCTCCGTCCATCAGGCCCAGGCCGCGGATGTCGCCGATGATGGGGTGCTTCTGCTGAAGATCCTTCAAGCCCTTGCGAAGCTGCTCACCACGGGCGTTGGCATTTTCCATCAGCTGATGCTCTTCAATGTATTCCAGCACTGCCAGACCAGCTGTACTGGACACGGGATTGCCACCCAGGGTGGAGGCGCCGGGGCGGGTGTAGGTGTCGGCAATCTCTGCCGTGGAAATGAAGGCGGAGATGGGGGCGCCGTTGCCCAGGGCCTTGGCCATGCTCATGATGTCTGGCACCACATCGAAGTTCTCGATGGCAAACATCTTGCCTGTGCGGGCAAAGCCTGTCTGAACCTCGTCATCGATGAAGAGGGCACCGTAGTGGGAGAGGATTTCTTTAACTCTCTTAAAATAACCTTTTGGGGGCACCACAATGCCTGCATTGCCCTGTATGCTCTCGGCGATGAAGGCGGCGGGCTGGCCGGAGGTAGCGGTCTTGATGATGTCTTCAATGGCATCGGCGCAGGCCAGATTGCACTCCGGGTGCTTCTTGCCCAAGGGGCAGCGGTAGCAGTAGGGATTGGGGGCGAAGTTGATGCCGCCTACAGGATTGGGATCGGTGCGCCACATGCCGATGCCTGTGAGGCTCATGGTGAGCTTGGTACGGCCGTGGAGGCCGTTTTTGAGGGCTATGAATTCGCTCTTGCCTGTGTAGATCTGGGCCAAGAGGGCGGCACCCTCATTGGCCTCGGTGCCTGTGGAGCAGAAGAATGACTTCTGCAGGTTCCCAGGGGTGACCTCGGCCAGCTTTTCGGCCAGATTTACGAAGTTTTCCGTCAGGTAGATATTGCAGACATGCTGCAGGGTGTTGACCTGCTAAGTGACTTTTTTGTTGATTTCAGGATTGCAGTGGCCACAGTTGATGACGGAGACACCTGCGAAGCAGTCTAGGTACTTCTTGCCCTCACTGTCGTAGAGGTATTGCATGGAGCCGCGAACGAACTGGCGTGGCTCCTTGTAGAAATGGGCCAGGCAGGGCATGATGTATTTTTTCTTCTTCTCGATGATGCCCTGGGGGCCAAGGTAAGTTCTTTCTGCCATAATACTCCTGCTTTCTTAGATAGAATCACGGCTCTGGCGGAAACGGTAGGTGCCGAGGCCAAATTCCCTGGGACTGTTTTGCTGAAGTTTTTCCAGCACATCTCCATCAAAGTGTTCCTGCCCCTGGGATAGTTTGTCAAGGCTTTCCCGATAGGCCTTGGTCACCTGGGCTGTCAGCTCCGGGCTGTAGTCCTGTGCTTCGAGGCGGTAAGAGGCTATGCCGTTGAATTTCTCCAGATAGGGATATAGGCACAAGTCCTTGGCAAAGAGAATGTGGTTGCGTCCGTACTGGTCAAGGCGCAGGCTGTGTTTCTCACCTGCCTTGTCTAGCAGGGCATAGCGGCGGTCGTAGACCTCCGGATTGTCCAGGAAATGGGCGTGGGGCAGGCTCATGCCCGGCAGGTCGTGGTCACAGATCATGGACTCGTAGGAGCCGTGGACGATGACCTCTATGGGCAGGGGAGAGTGCTCCACGATAGCTTTCAGCTGGGAGAAGGACAGCTCCAGGGAAGCGCAGCCTTGGGTGATGCCGTTTTCCTTCATAAATTTGGCAGATAGATGGTTGAAGAGGTTGAAGGAATGGTCGGCGTAGATGGGATAGTTTGTCAGCTTTTGGGCCAGCTGCAGGGAGCCAAGGTTGCTCACCATCATGCCGTCAGGCTGTTGTGAAAGACCATTCAGTGCGTGAAAGAACTGCTCCAGCTCCCCACACTCCCTGCGGCGGGTGGTGCGGGGGGTCATGACGACAGCCTTGACGCCAGCTTTGTGGGCATATTCTATTTTTTCTTCGTATTCCTTGAGCTTCCAGGGACGGTTGGGCCGATAGGCTTCGCCGCCGATGTAAACGCAGTCGGCACCGTTATCTATGGCAGCCTTAGCTCCCTCGGGAGAGCTTACCCGCACTGCGAGAATACGATGGGGGGCATTTTCCGCTTCAATGGCGGCTTCCTGCTTCAGCACCTCATCCTGGAAGCCTGCTTCCTTTACGGCATTGCTGAAGAAGCGTGGTTCCCGCTCCCCGGTGAAGCCGATGTCCTGTTTGGTAGGGGAGCCAAAGGCGAAAGTAGTGGTGAAGTCCCTGGCCCTGTTTTCGTAGAGGGAACGCCAGCCTTCCTCATCTACTTCATAGCCCAGAGGGTCAGCTATATAGGCATCAATGGCCTTGCGATAGGTAGAGACAATGCGACGGATGAAGGGGGCGGGACGCATGCGGCCCTCAATCTTGAAGGAGAATACTCCCGCTTGAATGAGCTGAGGGATAGAGCGATACATGCACATGTCCTTGAGAGCCAGCTTATAGGGGCCCTCGCTGTTCTTGTCCAGTATTTCTCCTGTTTTTTCGTCTATGAGCTGATAGGGCCAGCGGCAGGGCTTCAGGCAGCGTCCCCGGTTGCCGCTCTGGCCAAAGAGGACACCAGAGTGGATGCACTGGCCGCTTTCAGAGATGCACATATCCCCATGCATGAAGTATTCCACCTCGATGCCCGTGCGCTCGCAGAAAAGACTCAGCTCTGAGAGAGTCATTTCCCTGCCCACCACAATGCGGGTGATACCGTATTCCTTCAGCCTTTCGATGGCGTTCTCGTTGTGGGTGTTCATCATGACAGAAGTGTGCAGGGGGATGGTGAGCCCCATCTCATGCACCAGTTCCAGCACGGCAAAGTCCTGCACCAGAATGGCATCAGGGCGGATTTCCTCCAGATAGGCCAGATACTTTCTGAGGGCGGGAATCTCCTCGTCGCTGATGAGGTTGTTGAGGGTGATGTAGAGGTGCACCACGTGGCTGTGGGTGTACTCTACTGCCCGCTTCAGGGCTGCGTCGTCGAAGTTGAAGTCACCTTCGTGCATGCGCATATTGAAGTGCTTGCCACCCAGATAAACGGCATCGGCACCGGCCTCCACGGCAGCCTCAAGCGCCTCCCAGGTGCCTGCAGGAGCCAGGAGCTCTACGGATTTACGATTGAGAAGCATTTATAAAACTCCTTTATAAATAAGATTTATGCTTACAAAAACCTATACTAGTATAGCAGGAATAGGAAAGGCTATCAATATTTTGACAGGCTTTGGCTTTTCTGCTATATTTATGAAGAAATCTGACTGCAAGTGGCAAGATGGCGATGCAGTTTCGATAGAGGTGCAAGATGAAATTATCGACAAAGAGCAGATACAGCGTAACGGCTCTCTATGAGTTGGCACTGCGCTACGGTGAAGGGGTAGTGTCTTTGAAGAGCATTGCCCAGAGCCAGGGATTATCGGAAAACTATTTGGAGCAGCTCATGGTGCCCCTGAGGAAAGCAGGGATTGTCCAGAGCGTGCGCGGGGCCCAGGGGGGCTACTTGTTAGCCAAAAAACCGGCGGAGATCACCATCGGTGAGATCATCACCACCGTGGAAGGCCCCATCACTTTGGTGGATTGCCTGCTGGAGACGCCGGAATCTGAGAAACAGCCCTGCCGCAAGGCCGGCAAATGCGTCACCCGCGGGGTCTGGGGAAAGGTGGCAGAAAGCATCAACGGCGTGCTGGACAGCATTACCCTTTATGACCTTTGCCATAGCAGCGCGCAAAAGGCGTGATAGCGGTTGAAACGGGATTAAATTTTGCCGGAAAGTTTGTCATGGCAGATGTAATCATGTATAATGAAACGAGGCAGCCGGGAGAGCCAGGCGCCGTATGAATATGGGAGGTTTTTCAGGAATGTTAGGGGATAAGCTGCGCGCTGAGCGTGAAAGACAGAATCTTACCATCAAGGACATAGAGCAGGGCACAAGCATTCGTGCCCTTTACATTGAGTGCATAGAGAAGGGCGAGTATGAAAGCCTGCCGGGAGAAGTCTATACCAAGGGGTTTATCCGCAATTATGCCACCTTTTTGAAGCTGGATGCCGATGCCTTTGTGCAGGAGTTCAACCAGGAAAGGCACCCGGAGGCGGTGTTGCAGGCGCAGGAGCAGGCTGCTGAGGAACCCACGGCAAAGGAGGATTCCTTTGAGATGGGCAGCGACTTCAAGGTGAGCCTTGAGGAGTCTGCCAACCGCCAGAATAAGTTGCTGATAGCAGTGATCTGCCTGCTGGTGCTGGGCGGGGCGTACTTCCTCTTTGCCAGCGGTGATGACGGCCAGGTGGCCAAGGCTCCCCAGCAGGTGAAGCAGGAGACTGCTGTCAAGAAGGAAGCTCCCAAGGCAGAGCAGACCAAGGTCGCGGCGGTACCTGCCAAGCGTGACGATGTGGAAGTCGTGGCCAAGTTCGATGACCGCTGCTGGACCCAGGTCATTGCTGATGGCAAGACCCTCTACGAGGGTACTATGGAGAAGGGCAAGACCATGAGCTGGAAAGCCAAGGAAACCGTCAGCATCACGGCGGGCAATGCCGGTGCGGTGGCTCTTTCCGTCAACGGCCAGGACATGGGCAAGGTGGGAGAGACCGGCCAGGTAGTGGAGAAGGTCTTTACTCCTGCAGGAGAGAAGAAGGAAGCAGACCAAGGGAATAAAAAGTAAGGACAAGGATAAATAAATGCAGGATTTTTTGCCGATTTGCCAAGAAGATATGGAAAGGCGGGGCTGGGAGCAGCCGGACTTTGTGTTTGTGTCCGGGGATGCCTATGTGGATCACCCCAGCTTTGGCCCTGCCATTCTCTGCCGCCTGCTGGAAAAGCACGGCTATAAAGTCGGTATCATTCCCCAGCCGGACTGGCATTCTCCCAGGGACTTCATGGCCCTGGGAAAACCGCGGCTGGCTTTTCTTGTTTCTGCGGGTAACATGGATTCCTTGCTGAACCAGTTCACCGCCGCCAAGAAAAAGCGCCGCCAGGATGCCTATTCCCCTGGGGGAGAGGCGGGCCACAGGCCCTTGAGAGCCACGGCTGTGTACTGCCACAAGCTTCGGGAAATCTATCCCGAGGTGCCCATCGTCATCGGGGGCATTGAGGCGAGCCTCAGGCGCTTTGCCCATTACGACTACTGGTCTGATGCGGTGCGGCCTTCCATGCTGGCAGAGTCTGGTGCGGATCTCTTGGTCTACGGCATGGGGGAAAAGGCTCTCCTTGCCATCGCGGCGGATTTGCAGCAGGGAGTGGAGATAGGCAATATCCAGGACGTGCCGGGAACCTGCTACAAGGTGCCGGGCTTTGACTATATCTGGGACTACCTGCCGCTGGCCTCTTTCGAGGAAGTGTCAGA
This sequence comes from Selenomonas sp., assembly GCA_017635515.1. Classification (GTDB taxonomy): domain Bacteria; phylum Bacillota; class Negativicutes; order Selenomonadales; family Selenomonadaceae; genus Selenomonas_B. The sequence continues at coordinate 19,582 of JAGBLH010000161.1, read as the reverse complement.
GGACAAGAAGAAGTTTGCTGAAGCCTACAAGCTGGAATATCTGGAACAGGATGCCCTGCGGGGCAGGAAACTGGCCCAGCAGAATGGGGATATCTGCGTGGTGCAGAACCCGCCCTCGCCGCCCCTGACGGAAGCGGAAATGGACGAGATTTATGACCTGCCATACTGTCGCACTTGGCACCCTCGCTACGACAAGGCGGGGGGCGTGCCCGCCATCAAGGAAGTGCAGTTCAGCCTGGTGAGCCAGCGGGGCTGCTTCGGAGGCTGCAATTTCTGCGCCATCATCTCCCATGAGGGCAGGGTTATCCAGCGGCGCAGCCAGGAGTCAATCCTGCGGGAAGCGGAAATCCTCACTAAGCTGCCGGGATTCAAGGGCTATATCCACGATGTGGGCGGTCCTACCGCCAACTTCCGTCAACCCTCCTGCCAGAAGCAGCTGGAGCACGGCACCTGTCGGGGAAAGGGCTGCCTTTCCCCCGTGCCCTGCAAGAATCTGGAGGCAGACCACGGGGATTATCTGGAACTATTGCGGAAGCTCAGGGCCATGCCGGGGGTCAAGAAGGTCTTTGTGCGCTCCGGCCTGCGCTTTGACTACATCATGAAGGCGAAGGATGGCAGGGAGTTCTTGGAGGAGCTCTGCAAATACCATGTCAGCGGCCAGCTCAAGATTGCTCCCGAGCACATCACAGACAAGGTCACCTGGGTCATGGGCAAGTCCAATAAAAAGGTTTATGTGGACTTTGTGCGGAAGTTTGAAGCTGTCAACAAGAAGCTGGGGAAAAAGCAGTATCTGGTGCCGTATTTCATGTCCAGCCATCCCGGTGCAACCCTCAAGGACGCAGTGGAACTGGCAGAGTTCCTGCACGAGATGGGCTACCATCCCCAGCAGGTGCAGGACTTCATCCCGACGCCGGGGACTCTTTCCACCTGCATGTATTACACGGGCCTCCACCCGCTGACGGGGGAAAAAATCTACACGGCCAAGAGCTACGAGGAAAAGCAGATGCAGCGGGCTCTCATGCAGTATTGGCTGCCGGGGAACTATGAGCTTGTCTGCAAGGCCCTGAAGGCTGCCCACAGGGATGACCTCATTGGCTATGACAGGCACTGCCTGGTGCGCCCCCGCAAGCAGGGGGCCGGGGCAGCGGGGCAAGGCAAGGAACCAAGCAAGCATAACAAGCATAACAGCAGCAATACAAGGAAAAAGAAGGTGCACAGATGAAATGTCCATATTGCAAGCAGGCTGACAGCCGGGTCATCGACAGCCGGGCCGCCGATGATGGAGCCACTATCCGTCGCCGCCGGGAATGCAATGGCTGCCACAAGCGTTTCACCACCTATGAAGTGGTGGAGAAGGTGCCTTTGATGGTAGTGAAGCATGATGGGCGCCGGGAGCCCTTTGACCGGGACAAGATACTGAACGGCATTATCCGTTCCTGCGACAAGCGGGATATCTCCATGGAGCGCATTCTCAATTTTGTAAGTGGTGTGGAGCGGGATATCCGCAATACCATGGTGCAGGAAGTGCCCTCCAAGAAGATTGGCGAGATGATCATGGAGCGGCTGAAGGACTTTGACGAGGTGGCCTATATCCGCTTCGCCTCTGTTTATCGCCGCTTTGCGGACATCACTAATTTCCTTGAAGAACTAAAGGAGCTTCAGGAGCGCAAGAACCGTCCCCTGGACATCAGGTACAACAAGCAGGATTAAAGAGCAAATGAGGTAGGAAGTTTGGATTGGTCATTGAAGAAGGAATTGCAGCAGCTGCTGGCAGAGGAACAGGGATACTACCGCTATCCTCCTGGCACCAGGACGAAGTTTGCCCTGGTCTATCCCAATTCCTATTTTGTGGGCATGTCCAATCTGGGACTGCATATCATCTATGAACTGCTGAACAAGCGGGCAGATACCGCCTGTGAGCGTGTCTTCCTGCCGGAGCGCAAGAAAATCCAGCAGTATGAGAACACCCGCACTCCCCTCATGAGCGTGGAGTCACAGCTGCCCCTGCTGGAGTTCGAGCTGATAGGCTTTGTGCTCTCCTTCGAGATGGATTACTTCAATCTGGTGAAGATCCTGGAACTGGGGAAGGTCAGGCTGCGCTCTGAGGAGCGGGGGGAGCAGGACCCGCTGGTGATTGCAGGCGGCCCCTGTGCTACCTTCAATCCCGAGCCTCTGTCACAGGTGGTGGATGCCTTTGTCATCGGCGAGGGCGAGGTCATCATGCCGGGGCTGATGGATGCTTATCACGAGGCCAGGGCAGAGGGGCTTAGCCGCAAGGATACGCTGGCGAAGCTCTCGCAGGTGCCCGGTGTCTATGTGCCCTCACTCTATGAGCACCAGTACGACGAGGAGGGCAGACTCCTGGCCATCGAGCCCCTGCCTGGTGCCCCGGAGGAGGTTTCCCGCCAATGGGTGAAGGATTTGGACGCATATCCTGCCCATACGGTGGTGGTGACGGACAATACAGAGTTCAGCTTCTACCTCATCGAGACGGCCCGGGGCTGCGGACGGCATTGCCGCTTCTGCATGGCGGGCTACTGCTTCAGAAGGCCCCGCAACCGTTCGCTGAAGGTTATCAATGAAGAAGTTCAGGAGGCGCTGAAGTATAGGAAGCGCCTTGGCCTCATGGGGGCTGCCATTTCCGACTATCCTGAGATTGACGAGCTCTGCCGGGATATCCTGGGCGAGGGCCTGTCCATGTCCGTGGCTTCCTTCCGGGCAGATTCCGTCACGGAGGAACTGGTGGAATCCCTGGCCAGGAGCGGTCTCAAGACCCTGACCATTGCCCCTGAGGCGGGCAGTGCCCGCATGAGGGCAGTCATCAACAAGGGGATTGAGGAGGAGCATGTCTTCAACACTGTGCGGCTGGGGCTGAAGGCCGGCATCAAGAACTTCAAGCTCTACATCATGGTGGGGCTGCCCTTTGAGCAGGAAGAAGATATTGAAGCCATCATAGACCTGGCCCAGCGGGTCAAGGACTATATGGAAGAGCAGGGCAGCAAGGGCACCCTAACCCTGAGCATCAATCCCTTTATCCCCAAGCCCTTCACCCCTTTCCAGTGGGCGCCCATGGCCGACAGGAAAGAAGTGGAGCAGAAGCTGAAGCATCTGGAAAAATCCTTGCGGGGCAGGAAGCATATCGTGGTCAATGTGGAATCTCCCAAGGAAGCCTATGTGCAGGGCGTGCTGGCCCGGGGCGGACGGCCCGTAGGAGAGGCACTCCTGAGGGCCTGCGAGGCAGGGGGCAGCAAGTCCTTCAAGAAAGCTCTGAAGGAACTGGGCATCAAGGCAGAGACTGAGCTCTACCGCGAGCGTGGGGAAGATGAGATTTTCCCCTGGGAGAAGCTGGATATGGGCTTCACCAGAAAATACCTCTATCAGGAGCTGAAGCAGGCTGAGGAAATGAAGCCGACCCTTCCCTGCTTTGACAACTGCCACCGTTGCGGTGTATGCTGAATATAGCCTTAATAATCTTAGTGTAAACAAAAGGATGTGCTGTTATGAGCTTTGTCCTGGAACATATGAATAGCAACCTCTGGCGGGGAAGATTCACCCATTTTCCCGGTGATGTGCTGGAGCATGGGATCTCCGCCCGCCTTGGTGGCGTGAGCGTTGCTCCCTACAGTGCCCTCAATATGGGGCTTCATGTGGGTGACGAACCGGAAAAGGTCATCGAGAACCGCAGGCGTTTCCTCCATGCTTTGGAGCTCAAGGCAGAAGATGCCTGCAGCCCTCAGCAGGTGCATGGCACAAAAGTCCTGCGCGTGACCTGGGAGGACAGGGGCAGGGGGGCCTTGGACTATGGCACGGCAATAGCCGGGACAGATGCCCTGATCACCAATGCTTTGGGCGTGCCCTTGCTGCTCTGCTTTGCCGACTGTGTGCCCCTGATGTTCTTTGACCCAGAGCACGGTGCCATCGGCGTGGCCCATGCGGGCTGGAAGGGCACCGTGGGCCGCATTGGGGAAAAGACGGTGCAGGCCATGGCAGCGGAATTCGGTACGGAGCCTGGCAAGCTGCTGGTGGGCATCGGCCCTTCTATTGGCCCGGATTGCTTCACCGTGGGCGAGGAAGTGGCGGAGAAGTTCCGTGAGGCTTTCCCGGACTATTATGGGCAGATTCTCTCCCAGGGAGAGGACGGGCTTCATGCCGACCTCTGGGCCGCCAACCGGCTGCAGCTGGAAGAGGCGGGCGTAGCTCCTGCCAATATTGAGTGTGCCAATGCCTGCACCAGCTGCGAGCACAAGTGGTACTTCTCCTATCGTGCCGACGGGGGAGACACGGGGCGGCTGGCAGCGGTCATGGCCCTGAAGAAATACTGAGAGGGGGACTGGCATGATAAGGGAAAATTATCAGAAGGTCCTGGACTCCATCGAGGCAGCCAGGGCCAGAAGGACGCGAGTTCCTCAGGAGGAGCCTGTGACGCTGATCGCCGTCACCAAGAACCATGACGTGGCCGCCATGCGGGAGGCCATCGATGCCGGGGCCCATGAGGTGGGTGAGAACCGCATCCAGGAAGCCAAGGGCAAGTTCGAGCAGCTGGACAGGCAGGTCACCTGGCATCTCATCGGCCACCTGCAGACCAACAAGGCCAGGCAGGCGGTGAAATACTTTGACCTCATACATTCCGTGGACAGCCTCCATCTGGCTGAGGCTCTGGAGAAGGAAGCGGAGAAACAGGGCAAGGTGCAGGATATCCTCCTGCAGGTGAACCTGGCCCGGGAGGAAAGCAAGTCCGGGCTGGAGCAGGAAGAGCTCATGGAGGTCTTCCGTCAGGTGGACAGTTTCGGGCATCTGCGCATACGGGGGCTCATGTGCATGGCTCCCAACTATGAAGAGGTGGAACTTTGCCGTCCGCTCTTCCGGGAGATGTACGGCCTGTACCGGCAGGTGCAGGAGAGTTCCTGGCAGAGGGCCAAGGTGGATTATCTGTCCATGGGTATGTCCCATGATTATGAAATTGCCGTGGAAGAAGGGGCCAACATAGTCCGGGTGGGCACAGCCATCTTCGGGCCACGCCAGTATTAGGGGAGTGAAAAATATGAATATCTTTGATAAAGTCTGTGGAAAAATGGGACTCATGGACCCGGAGGATGAGAAGGAAGAGCTGGAGGAGTACTTCGAAGAAGAAGAGAAGAAGCCCAGCTTCATGAAGCAGGATGAGGGAAGCAGAATGGATCAGCATAATGAAGGCAGCAACAATGTGGTGGACTTCCACAGCGCCGCTTCCGCCCGGGAGAGTGCGGCAGCAGCCTACAAGGTGAAGGTAGTAGTCATCGAGCCAAAGTCCTTTGACGATGCCCAGCAGGTGGCCAACAACCTACGGGAGAAGAAGCCCGTGGTCATCAATTTCGAGCACACCGAGGGTGAGGCGGCCAAGCGCATCATTGACTTCATCAGCGGCACCACCTATGCCCTCAACGGCGAGATCAAGAAGGTGGGCCACAACGTCTTCCTCTGCGCTCCCAGCAACGTGAATGTGAGCTACACCGAGGAAGAGAAGAAGGTTTCGGCAGAGATGCCCTGGCTGAAGAAGTAAGGGGCGATGACGATGCTGGCTGATGTGAAGCTTGGCTTTATCGGCGGCGGTGCCATGGCCGAGGCCATCACCGCCGGAATGGTGGGGGGCAAGGTGCTGCCTGCCGGGAATATCTTTATTTCCGACCACAAGGCTGCCCGCTGCGAGGAATTGGCGGAACGCTATGGCGTTAATGCCAGGGTGGAGGCAGATTTCCTGTCCAGGGTGGATTTCCTTATCCTGGCGGTGAAACCCCAGGTGGCTGCCAAGGCTCTGGCGGAAATCAAGGACGGCCTGGCCAGGGAAACGGTGCTGGTTTCCATCGTGGCAGGCCTGACTCTGGCCTCTTTGGAGGAAGCCTTGGGCCAGCGGCCTCTGGTGCGGGTGATGCCCAATACGCCGCTGGCTGTGGGGGCGGGCATGTCTGCCCTGGCCGTCAACGCCTTGGTGGATGAGGAAGCAGCTGCCGCCGTGCGGGAGATTTTTGCCTCCGGCGGTGAGGCCATTCAGGTTAAGGAAGAACAACTGGACGCGGTGACGGGCCTTTCCGGCAGCGGCCCGGCTTATGGCTTCCTGGTGATAGATGCTCTGGCAGACGGCGGTGTGGCCGCAGGGCTCAAGCGGGCCGATGCCATCAAGCTGGCGGCTCAGACCATGCTTGGCGCAGCCCGGATGGTGCTGAAGACCGGCAGCCACCCGGATGCCCTGCGGGATCAGGTCACCAGCCCGGCTGGCACTACCATCGAAGGGGTGCGGACGCTGGAAAAGGCCGGTCTCAGAAGCGCCCTCATCGAGGCAGTGCTGGCGGCTGCGGAAAGATCCCGTGCCCTGGGCAAGAAGTAAGAAGAACAGGTTGAAGATATGGCAAAGAATACGGAACAGAAAGAAAAACTCATACGTTTTTACAGAGGCACGGAGGGCGAGGAGACCGCTGTCAAGCTGGTGGATCTGGCCGAGCAGGTGCTGCGCAGCCAGAAATTCCGCCTCAGCGGCTTCCTTGACCCCTTCGGCCAGGAAATAGCCGAGACGGTGGCCGCCAACTACCCTGAGCTCAAAGTGGATTTTGAGGGCGGCTACCAGGGCGCAGAGCGCGCCAGGGCTGTCTTTGTCCACGGTGATTTCCCGGGCACGCCCGGAGGCTTTGAGCTGGATTGCGTGGAAGCCAGGTGGAATAGCCAGTTTGCCCGTCTTTCCCATCGTGATGTGCTGGGAGCCTTGATGTCCCTCGGCATTGAGCGGGACAGGTTCGGTGACCTGCTGGTGGCCAGCGACACCGTGAAGATCGTCTGCGACAGCAAGCTGGCGGATTACCTGCTGCAGGAGCTTCGGCAGATTGGCCCCGTGGGGGTGGAGTGCGCCCGGGCGGAGCTTTCCTCCATTGCGCCTAAGGAAGAGCGGTGCAAGGAGATAAGCGCCACCGTGGCTTCTCTCAGGGTAGATGCCATTGCCGCCGCAGGTTTTGGCTTTTCCCGCAGCCGGGCGGCCTCAGACATTGCATCTGACAAGCTGAAGCTCAACTGGCAGCCCGTGAAGAACGCTGCACAGACTGTCAAGGAGGGGGATATGCTCTCCATGCGGGGCAGGGGACGGCTGGAAGTGGCCGAAATCCGTGGCACCACCAAGAAGGGCCGCACGGCCTTGACTTTGAAACGTTACTTCTGATACTGAATACGATAGGGGATAATGAACTTGCTTACACCAATGGACATACACAACAAGGAATTCAAGCACAGCTTCCGTGGCTACAACGAAGATGAGATTGATGAGTTCCTGGATCGGGTAGTCAACGACTACGAGAAGCTTTTCCGTGAGAATGACAAGCTCAAGGAAGAGGTGGCTCGCCTGCAGAAGGATGCAGACAGCTACCAGGAGAGGGAGAAGAGCATCAACGACACCCTGCTGCTGGCCCAGAAGACCTCCCAGGAGGTGACGGAAAATGCCCGCCAGACTGCGGCGGACATGAAGGAGAACGCCGTCAAGGAATGTGAGAATATGCGCCAGGAGGCGGAGATGGAAGCCAAGAAGAAATTGGACGAAGCTTCCAATAAAGTTCGCGCCATCGTGGCCGAGTATGACCGCCTGGTGCGGGAAAAGAATCAGTTCCTGCGCAAGGTGAAGCTCACCATGGAGTCCGAGCTGGCTGTGCTGAACCAGACCCTCAGCGAACTGCCCAACCCCGAGGCAGAGGAGAAGGCCCGTGAGGAGCTTTCCGTGGAGGTCACTCCCCAGGAGCGAGAATCTCTGGGCCAGGCTGCTGCCCAGGAAAATGCTCCCGCAGAGCAGGAACAGGCCCAGCAGCAGGAGGCTTGAGCTTAAGTGGCGGCGGCATTTTTGTTTTTCGGGGTCCTGGTGCTTGACCAGCTGGTGAAGGGCCTGATACAGGTAAGCTGCCTGCCGGGGGAATCCATTCCTGTGATAAAGGGGATTTTTCACATCACCTACGTGCTGAATCCCGGGGCGGCCTTTGGCCTGCTGGAAAACCAGACCTGGTTCTTCATTCTGGCTGCGGCAGCTATCAGCCTGGCCTTTGTCTGGTACTATCCCCGCCTGAGGCGCGAATGCGGCTTCCTGCACTACGGCTGCGTGGCCATGGTGGCTGGAGCTATAGGCAACCTCATAGACCGCATCAAGATGGGGCTGGTGGTGGATTTTCTGGATTTCCGCATCTGGCCGGTATTCAATCTGGCAGATATCGCCATTGTGGTGGGGGTGATCAGCATGGTCTATGCCATTCTGTTCAGGCTCAAGGAGGATGAGGAAAGCTGATGGAAACTATCTTTGCTGCGGATAAGGATGGGGAACGGCTGGATGTCTTCCTGGTGAGGCAGCAGCCGGAGCTTTCCCGCGCCCATGTGCAGAAGCTCATTGCCTCTGGGGAAGTGCTGGTGGACGGCAGGGCGTGCAAGGCCAATTTCAAGCTCAAGGCGGGGGCTTCCGTGAGCTTCAAGCTGCCAGAGGCGACCCCCATCGAGGTGAAGCCGGAGGATATCCCGCTGGATATCCTCTATGAAGATGAGGACATCATCGTGGTGAACAAGGCCAGGGGCATGGTGGTGCATCCCGCGGCAGGAGTGGATAGCGGCACCTTGGTGAACGCCCTGCTTTTTCACTGCCATGACCTGTCGGGCATCAATGGGGAAATCCGTCCGGGCATTGTCCATCGCCTGGACAAGGACACATCCGGGGTCATGGTGGCAGCCAAGAACGATAAGGCTCATCTGAACCTGGCGGAGCAAATTGGCATGAAAACTGCCCACCGCAGCTATCTGGCGGTGGTGCATGGCAATATCAAAGAAGAGGCGGGCATCATCAAAGGTGATATCGGCCGTCATCCCACGGACAGGAAGCGCATGGCCATCGTGCAGGAAAACGGCAAGCCTGCGGTGACCCACTTCAAGGTGCTGGAGCGTTTCGGGGATTATACCTTGGTGGAGTGCAGGCTGGAGACAGGCCGCACCCATCAGATCAGGGTGCATATGACCAGCATCGGCCATCCCTTAGTGAATGACCCCAAGTACGGCAGGTGCAAGTCACCCTTCGGCATCAAGGGGCAGACGCTCCATTCAAGACAGCTGACCTTGAAGCACCCCGCCACGGGTGAGGAGATGACCTTTGAGGCACCCTTGCCGGAGGATATGGAGAAGATCCTGGCGGCTCTCAGGAACCGCAGGAAATAAGCTGAGCAGTTGGCAGACAGGGAAATGGAGCAGGAGGGAATATCATGCCACAGTTTACGGAAAAGGCAGTGCTTATGGACGGAGAAGCCATCAGGCGCTCCCTGGTGAGAATCTCCCATGAAATCGTGGAGAAGAACAAGGGTGTGGAAAACATCGTGCTGGTGGGCATCCGTACCCGCGGCGTGCCCATTGCCGAACGCTTGGCAGAAGCTATCGAAAAGATAGAGGGCGAGCGTCCTCCCGTGGGCGTATTGGACATCACCTTATACCGCGATGACCTTTCAACGCTTGACTATCAGCCGGTGGTGCGCACCACGGAACTGCCTGTGGATATCTCTGGCAAGATTGTGGTGCTGGTGGATGACGTGCTCTATACAGGCCGTACCATCAGGGCGGCGCTGGATGCAGTCATTGACATGGGCCGTCCCACTACCATCCAGTTGGCTGTGCTCATTGACCGCGGCCACAGGGAACTGCCCATCCGGGCTGACTTCGTGGGCAAGAACGTGCCCACTTCCTCCCACGAGGTGGTCAGCGTGCAGCTTGAGTCTGTGGACGGTGCGGAAAAAGTAGTCATCAGAGAACAGATGAAAGAGTAATGCAGCCTAAGGAATTGTTGCGGTTGCTATCGTTCCGCCCCCTTCGCGGGGGCGGAAACTGCAGCTGAGGGCGTGCAGGTCTACCAGCTTGATAAAAAAGGTCTGGCCATAGAGGCTACCTTCAAGGGCGGTAAAATCTCTCCTTACAAGTCACTCAACTGAGGAAACGGTGCAGATGATGCTCATGGCGGATTGACAATTGATTTTTTTAGGAAATAAGACCATGAAGAAATGTATTGCAGCCGTGTTAAGCCTGTTGGTTATGGCATACGCTACAAGCACAAAATCCGCCTTGATGATATATTGAAACAACAGCCAGCTATAGATCATATGCTGATGATTTATGGCTGGCTGTTTATTTTGCAGCTTATGATGGCGTACTATACTTCCTAAAGCAGACCCTCGACAAAATTGTAGATGTGGTGTAAACTTAATACAGATGTTTGACGATACACTGGAACGTGAGATGCAGGTTGCAAAATGGCCCGTGGGGCTAATAAAATAAGGACATTATTGTCTAAGGAGGATAATTTTTCCATGAAGAGCACGAAACCAATTTATACCATCGGGCATCGCAATCCGGATACGGATTCTATCTGCTCGGCTATCGGCTATGCACATCTCAAGCAGGCTCTGGGGGAGAACGTGGTGGCTGCCCGTGCGGGCAAGATCAACGCAGAGACCAAGTACGCCCTGGAGCATTTTCAGGTGGAGCAGCCCTTGCTGCTCACTGATCTCTATCCCCGTGTCAAGGATATCACCATCGACTGCAAGATCGTAGTGAAACAGCATGATACCCTGCGCCATCTGGGTGAGGTCATGCGGGAGCATGATCTGAAGTCCGTGCCTGTCACCGACAGCAAGGGCGTGCTGGTGGGCATCGTCACCGTCAGTGACCTGGCCCAGCGCTATTTCCAGGAACTGGGCATGCAGAACCTGGCCAATATGCGGGTGCGCTACCGGGACATCATTCAGGCCACGGACAGCCAGGTGCTGGTATCCGGCGAAGAGGGCGAATTCATCAAGGGTAATGTGCGAATTGCCGCTGGCAGCCTCAACACCATCAAGAGCGTCATCAAGCCGCATGATATCGTGCTGATTGGTGACCGCCATGATGAGACCATCATCGACTGTGTGAAGCAGGGGATTGCCTGCCTGATCGTCACTGGCAACGGCCGGGTTTCTGCCGATGTCATTGAAGAGGCAGAGGCGAGCCATGTCTTCGTGCTCTCCACTCCCTATGACACCTATACTGTGGCCCGCCTCATCAACCAGTGCGTGCCCATCCGTCGTATCATGCACGATAACCCCGTCTGTTTCAAGCCCATGGATTTGCTGTCTGACATCAAGGGAGCCATGGAGGAGAATAACTACCGCAACTATCCCGTGGTAGAGAATGGCCATATCGTAGGTCTCGTGAGCCGTGACCGCCTCATGGTTTCTGAGCGTGAGCGCGTCATCCTGGTGGACCACAACGAGCGCGGCCAGGCAGTAGAGGGCATTGAAGAAGCCAAGATTGTGGAAATCATTGACCACCATCGTCTGGGCGGCATCCAGACCAGTGAGCCTATCTACACCCATGCAGAGCCTGTAGGCTGCACCGCTACCATCGTGGCCAATATGCACTGGCACAGGGACATCGACATCCCGGCTTCCATCGCAGGCCTGCTGCTGTCCGCCATCATTTCCGATACGGTGCTCTTCAAGTCTCCCACCTGCACGGAGTACGACAAGATGACCGCCAAGCGCCTGGCAGAGATTGCCGGAGTGGATATCAACGAGTACGGCCTGGCCATGCTGAAGGCCGGTTCCGGTATCGGTGACATGACTCCCTCTGAGATTGCCAAGAATGACCTCAAGGAGTTCCGCATCGGCGACTACCGCATCATCGTCAGCCAGATTTCCGTCATGGACGAGAAGGAAGTGCTGGATCTGGAGCCTGAGCTCATCGAGGCCATGGGCCATATCTGCGATAAGGAAGGCTTCGACATGAGCCTGGTGATGGTCACCAACATCCTGGAAGAGGCTACTACGCTTCTCTATTCAGGTTCCCCCAAGACCCTCATTGGCGAGGCCTTCCACAAGGATGCCAGCGGCACCCACATTTACCTGCCCGGGGTCATGAGCCGCAAGAAGCAGATCATCCCGCCCCTTTCCGAGGCAGTGAAGCGCATCAAGCAGTAAGCGAGAATTTGATATTGAAATCGGCTCACCTCCAGCAAACAGGGGGTGAGCCGATTTTCACCCTTTTAGAAGTATTTAGCAAAGCCAACAAATTAGGAGGACACATTGGATATTTTCAGCGGACTTAATCTGGCACAGAAACAGGCAGTAGAGCATACCGACGGCCCCCTTCTCATCATGGCAGGGGCAGGCTCGGGCAAGACCAAGGTGCTCACTTGTAGGGTGGCTAACCTTTTGGCCAAGGGCGTGGCTCCCTACAGCATCCTGGCCATCACCTTCACCAACAAGGCCGCCACGGAAATGAGGGAGCGCGTGGACCGCATGATAGGGGAGGCGGCCAAGGAAGTGTGGCTCAGCACCTTCCACTCCTTCTGCGCCCGTCTCCTGCGCCGGGAAATCGAGGCTACGGGGCTTTACAAGAAGAATTTCGTCATCTACGATACCTCCGACAGCCAGGCGGTCATCAAGAACGCCTTGAAGAAGCTGAACCTGGACGAGAAGCAGTATACTCCCGCCAGTATCCTCAACGCCATTTCCAATGCCAAGAATCAGCTCCTGGGCCCCAAGGCTATGGCCAGGGACGGGGGCAGCTTCTTTGAGCAGAAGGTGGCGGAGGTATACGAGATTTATGCCCAGGAACTAAGGAACAACAATGCCCTGGACTTCGATGACCTGCTGATGGTGACGGTGCTGCTCTTGGAGCAGCATGAGGAAGTCCGCGTCAAGTATCAGCGCCGTTTCAAGTACATACTGGTAGACGAGTATCAGGATACTAACGGCGCCCAGTACCAGCTTACCAAGATACTGGCCGCCGCCCATCACAACCTCTGCGTGGTAGGTGACGCTGACCAGTCCATCTATGGCTGGCGCGGAGCTGATATCCGCAACATCATGGACTTTGAGAAGGATTATCCCGAGGCAAAGACCATCAAGCTGGAGCAGAACTACCGCTCCACCAAGAATATCCTGGCGGCCGCCAATGCGGTGATTGAGCATAATATCAACCGCAAGCCCAAAAAACTCTGGACGGAGAACGCCACGGGAGAGAAGCTCACCTGGTATCAGGGCATGGACGAGCGGGATGAAGCCAATTTCATCGTCACTACTATCCGCAAGCAGCAGACAATCTTCAATGCCTCCCTGGGGGACATGGCCATCCTCTACCGCACCAATGCCCAGTCCCGTGTGCTGGAGGAAACCTTCATGCGCAGTGGCCTGGCCTACACCATGGTGGGCGGCCTCAAGTTCTATGACCGCAAGGAAATCAAGGATATTCTGGCTTATCTGCGGGTGATTTATAATCCACTGGATACCGTGAGCCTCATGCGCATCATCAATGTGCCCAAAAGAGGACTCGGAGCCACCACCTTGGCCAAGCTCAATGAGTACGCCGATGGTCAGGGGCTGACTCTCTTTGATGTGATTTCCAGCCCTGATGTGCTGGATACAATTCCCGGCATCACTGCTCGGGTGAAGAAGCCTTTGGAGCTTTTTTCCGTCTTTATCTTCAAGTATATGGGCCTGCAGGCCAACCTGAAGATTTCTGACCTGATTGACAAGGTGCTGAAGGAATCGGGCTATATCAAGGAACTGGAGGAAGAAAAGAAGCCGGAGAACGAATCCCGTCTGGAAAATCTCAAGGAATTCATCGGCGTAGCCAAGGACTTCGAGAAAGAGGAGGAAAATCCCACGCTGGAAGCCTTCTTGTCCCAGCTGGCTTTGGTGTCGGATATCGACAATGCAGATATGGAGGAGGACAGGGTGACTCTGATGACCCTGCACTCTGCCAAGGGCCTGGAATTCCCCATAGTCTTCATGGTGGGCATGGAGGAGGGGCTGTTCCCGCACTCCCGCACTCTCATAGAACCTGCGGAAATCGAGGAAGAGCGCCGCACCTGTTATGTGGGCATCACCCGCGCCCAGCGCAAGCTCTACCTCACCAATGCCCAGCGCCGTACCATCTACGGCAGGCAGAATGCCTATCCGCCTTCCCGCTTCCTCAAGGAAATTCCCGATGAGTATATGGAAAAGCTGGTGCCCCGGGTGAACGCCTATGGCTTTGCCAACGCTTCCAGCTACGGTGCCCAGCAGAAATCTGGCCTCATGACCTTCCAGCCCAGCGCCAGCCAGATGGGCCGCGGTGTACAGCGGGGCGGCCAGCCCCAGTCGGCCCTGCAGGCCATGAACGCCCTGCATAACCGCAATATGGGAGTGCAGCCTGCAGGCAATACCGCTATCCGCCCCGACACCAGCGTGGTCTGGAAGGTAGGGGACAAGGCCCGCCACGGCAAGTGGGGCATCGGCACCGTAGTTTCCGTCAAGGGAGAAGGGGAGGAAGTAGAGCTCAAGATTGCTTTCCCTGACCAGGGCGTGAAAGGCCTGATGCAGAAGTACGCCCCCATCACCAAGGCGTAACCCACAGACAGGAGGTTGCAGCATGTCGGAAGCCATACCAACAGATATCAAGGCCGTCAAGGCAGAACTTGCCGACCTGCGGAAGAAGATTCGCTACCACAATAACCGCTATTACAACGAAGATAATCCTGAAATCACAGATTACGAATATGATCAGCTGATGCTTCGTCTGAAAAAACTGGAGGGAGCTTATCCCGAGCTAATCACCCAGAACTCGCCCACCCAGCTGGTGGGCGGCGAGGCCCGCCGCAGCGCAGGGGTGCTGGTGAAGCACGACGTGCCTATGCTGTCCTTGCAGGACGTGTTCTCCAAGGAAGAAATCTACAGCTTTGTGGAAAATTTGCAGGGTGAACTGGAAAATCCCGAATTTGTGGTGGAGGAGAAGATAGATGGCCTGTCCCTGGCCTTGCGCTACGAAAACGGGGAACTGGCCCTGGCTGTCACCCGTGGCGATGGGCTGGTGCAGGGGGAGGATGTGACTGCCAATGCCCGGGTCATCAAGGATGTGAAGCAGAAGCTGAAAGAGCCGCTGCCTTACTTTGAAATCCGCGGGGAAGTCTATATGGAAAAGGCCGCCTTCGAGGCGGTGAATGACCGGCAAGAGCTTTTGGGCCTGAAGCCCTTTGCCAATCCCAGGAACTGCGCGGCAGGGACGCTGCGCCAGCTGGATAGTCGCATCACCAAGGAGCGCAAGCTCTCCATGTTTGCCTTCAATCTTCAGAGAGCTGAGGGCAGGGAGTTTGCCACCCATACCGAGGCCTATGCCTTTATGAAGAAACAGGGCATCAAGGTCATACACAGCTATAAGGTTTGTCGCACTGCTGAAGAAGCCTGGCAGGCCATTGAGGCCATTGGTGAAAATAGGGGAAATCTTCCTTACGATATTGACGGCGCAGTGGTGAAGCTCAACAATCTCGCTGACCGTGAGAAACTGGGCGCCACCTCCAAAGTGCCCCGCTGGGCCATTGCTTACAAATATCCCCCGGAGGAAAAGGAAACCGTAGTGCGCAGCATCGAGCTGTCCGTGGGCCGCACGGGCCGCATCACGCCCACGGCGGTCTTCGATCCGGTGCGCCTCTGCGGCACTAAAGTGGAGCGGGCTACCTTGCACAATCAGGATTTCATTGACAGCCTGGATGTGCGCATCGGTGATACGGTGAGGGTCTACAAATCAGGGGAAATCATTCCCAAGGTCAAGGAAGTGGTGAAGGAAAAGCGCCCTGATGGGGCAGTGCCTTTCCTCATTGGCAATGAATGCCCCGTCTGCGGAGCAGAAGCTGTCCGGGAGGCGGATACGGCAGATATCAAGTGTCAGAACCCTTCCTGCCCGGCCCAGCTGGAGAACCATATCCTGAATTTCGTGGGCAGAAATGCCATGGATATCAAGGGCTTCGGCGAGGCGGCCGTCAAGGCCCTCATCGAGCAGGGATATCTCAGGAATATTGCCGATATCTATCACTTGTTTGAACATCGTGATGAGCTAATTGCCAAGGGCCTGGTGGGCAAGGAAAAGAATACTGACAAGTTGCTCGCCGCCATTGAGGAAAGCAAGAAGAACGACCCTCAGCGGCTGGTGACAGGCCTGGGCATTTCCGGCATCGGCAGGGCGGCAGCCAAGGAGCTGATGACAGCCTTCGGCTCCCTTGAAAAACTCAGCGAGGCCAGTGAGGAAGAACTGCTGGCGGTGCCGGATATGGGTGAAATCAGCGCCAAGGCCATCAGGTCTTTCTTCGGAGCGGAAAGCAACCGGGCTGTCCTGAAGGAATTGGAGGCAGCCGGGGTGAATTTCATGCAGGAGCAGCCAGACCAGGCAGGGAATGAACTGGTGGGCAAGACCTTCGTCATCACGGGAACCCTGCCCACCTTGGGCCGCAAGGAATGCGCCGGGCTTATCGAAGCACACGGCGGCAAGGTCACAGGCTCTGTGTCCAAGAAGACCAATTATCTGGTGGCAGGCGAAGCCGCCGGCAGCAAGCTGGCCAAGGCCCAAGAACTGGGCATAGCCATCCTCACAGAAGAAGAACTGCGGCAAATGCTCCAGTAGAATCCCATATTTCCCGGAGAGGCGCAAGCCTCTCTTTTTCTTTGCAGGCAGGATTTGGTTTTTGGGAAGAGAATCTTGAAGTTGAAGCAAAGGAGGCGGCAATCATGAACATAGATGAGACAGCTTTCAAAATCCTTATCAGCCGGGCGGCGGGGGAAGCCCGCCAGGGCCTGGAGCACCAAGGCGGGGCTAACTCTCCAGTGGTGAAGCTGGCAGATGTGCTGCTGGAACGAGCCATAGAGAGGCGGGCCAGCGACCTGCATCTGGAGCCGCAGACAGACTTTTTGAGAGTGAGGTACAGGATAGATGGCCTTTTGCAGATAGAGGACAATGTGCTGCCCAAGGAAGTGGAAAGCATCCTCATCGCCAGACTGAAGGTCATGGCGGGCATGGACACCGCCAAGCACCAATGCCCCCAGGACGGGCATATCGAGTTTGCCAGCGAGGGGCGGCAGATAGATATCCGCGTATCCGTACTGCCGGCCATTCATGGGGAATTGATGGTGCTGCGCTTCATGAATGTGGAGGAGAAAATCCTGAATCTGGGGGAGTTGGGCTTCAGCGACAAAAACATGGAGCTGTTCAGAGGTATCATTGAAAAACCATCTGGACTTGTCATTCTGAGCGGCCCCGTGAACAGTGGCAAGACTACCAGCCTCTATGCAGCGCTGCAAGCCTTGAACAAGCCGGAGAGCAATCTGGTGACGCTGGAAAATCCTGTGGAAAGGGTTGTGCCGGGCATCAACCAGGTGGAAATAAATCCCAAGTCTGGCCTCAACTATATGGCAGGGCTGAAAGCCCTGCTGCGACAGGATATCACGGCGGTGATGGTGGGAGAAATCCGGGACGGGGAAGTTGCTTCTTATATCGTGCGCATTGCCCTGACGGGTCACCTCATCATGACCACCCTGCATACGGAAAATGCCGTGGGGGTCATTTTCCGCTTGCGGGAAATGAATATCCCGCCCTACATGATAGCCGCCACCCTGACAGGCGCCGTAGCTCAGCGACTGGTACGGAAATCCTGCCCGCACTGTCAGGAAGAATATGAGCCGGCAGCTAATTCAGCCGAGGCGCAAATGCTGGGAGAAAGATGGCATCGGGGCTTGCACCTTAAAAGGAATACTGGCTGTCCTCATTGCCGTGGCACCGGCTACAGCGGCCGTCTGGCCCTGCAGGAAGTGCTGGTCATCAGCCCCGCGGTGCGTGAAGCCATCCTGATGAGTGCAGACAGGGACCGGCTGCAGGCTCTGGCGGAAAGGGAAGGCCTGCGCACCCTCTGGCAGGATGGCGTGGACAAGGTACTGGATGGGAAGACTACCCTATCTGAGTTGAAGCGGGTGATTTAAGACTTTTAGTCCTGTGCAGTGGTAAAAGACAATTTGCCAAAGCAGGAATCCGGCGGTATCAGTCGAATATTTCCTGTATTGGAGAATTAGCACCGTCAGGGGAGGTGTTTGCCCTTATGGGGAAGTTCAAGATAATTGCCATACTGATACTTATCGTCGGCATTGCCACGCCTTTGGGCATAGTGGCTATCCAGCACTATCAGGAAACCAAGGCCATTGTGTCAGAGCGTCAGGAAAAGGAGCTGCAGGAGAAGCTGGCGGCGATAGAAGCCAAGGAGCAGCAGGAAATAGCGGAGAGGAAGGCTCACTGGGCAAAGCAGGAGGCCAAGACATTGAAGTCCGGTGTCAAGGATGACAAGCCTGACGAAGTGCTCAGGGGCCTGACCATGCAGATGGAGGAGCAGTAAATGGACAACGGCGGCAAGGTGTATTACTATGCCCGCCCCACGGAGTCCGGCATTTTCGTGCAGCCCTATGTGGTGCATAATGGCGGCACTGATGCCCAGCTTTGGGTCTTTGTCTGCCACATCGGCCAGAATCCCGTTAATTTTACAGGTATTGACCTGCAGCTGTCCGATGACAAGCAGTTTTCCATCAAGGCCAGGTCTGAGGTGAAGGAATTGCCGGACGGCGATGGCATCATACAATTCTTCAATCAGGTGGTGGATAAGAATGATGAGGATGCCCTGCGTTACATGGGCATGTCTGGCGTGGGCAAGATTTTCATGCCCATGCCCGGCGATTCGAATGATGACCGCTATCTGAATGCTTATGAGTGTTCCAGGGTGCAGGATATGCTTGACCTCTATGATATTCTCAGGGGAAAGAAAAAGACTTGACAGCATGCGGGGAAAATCAGCAGCAAATAGCTGGGACAACATCATAGCCAACACCGAGAAATCCCCTGAAAGCCTACGTATAAGGGTTTCAGGGGATTTTAGCTAGGACAGGGGGAAATCAGGATGCAGTATGCATGCATAGATATTGGCGGTACCGCCATCAAATATGCAATGATGACGGAAACGGGCCAGATCCTGGCCCGGGGACAAGTGCTGACGAGGGTAAAAGAAGATGGCAGCGGGGATGTTCCCCGGAAAATAGCAGCTATCGTGCGCGACCTGCAAAAAGAGTGCGGCAAGGCCGCGGGGGTAGCTGTTTGCTCACCAGGTCTCATTGATGCGGAAAAGGGGGAAGTCATTTTCGCAGGCCCCACTTTTCCCGGCTATACAGGCATGAAGCTGCGGGAAGAAATCGAGGCACTGACCCAGCTGCCCTGCACGGTGGAAAACGATGTGAATGCTGCCGGCCTGGGAGAAAGCTGGTTGGGAGCGGGCAAGGGGGCCAAAAGCGCCTTTTGTGTCTTTGTGGGTACAGGCATAGGCGGAGCCCTGGTGCTGGATGGCCATCTGGTACATGGCGCAGCAGCTGCAGCAGGCGAGATTGGCTACCTGCCCTTTGCCGAGGGCGCTTTGGAGCAACTGGCAAGCGTGACGGCTCTGTTGCGGGAAACAAATGCAGCTACGGGAGAGGAAGTCTTTGAGCGTGCAGCAGCTGGTGATGAGAAAGCGCTGGCGGCCTTGGAAGAAATGGCGCGGAGGATCGCATATGCTCTGGCAGAGATTTGCTGCATCGTGAATCCGGAAGTGCTGATCATGGGCGGAGCAGTGATGGCCCAGCGGGATTTTTTTGAGCCGCGCTTCAATAAGCATTTGCAGGTGCTTCTTCCCGCAGCTATACTCGAGCATACGCACCTGGCCTTTGCCAAGTTGGGGACGTCAGCAGGTTTTACCGGTGCT
>JAGBLH010000160.1 GCA_017635515.1 Selenomonas sp. | reverse complement strand
ATCGTCATAGTAGATAAAGTTTTCCTCCGGCATGAGGCCGATGCGCTCCACTACCTCCCGCCGCACCAGCATGGCACAGGCAGGGACGTAGTCACAGGGAAGGACATCCGGCTGGGACAGGCTGTCTTTTTCGCCCCGGTAGCGCAGGATGAAGTTCACATTCTCCGGGTCCAGCACAGGGCCGAATTCCTGTATAGTATCAGGCTCGTCCATGCGGAGAATCTTGCAGCCCAGGATGCCAATCTCTTCCCTGCTGTTCATCAGGGAAACCAGCTGCTCCAGACAGTCCTCCTTGAGCACCACATCATTGTCCAGGAGCAGGAAACCGTCAAAATCTCCCGCCATAGCCTGCCGAAGTCCCTGGTTGAAGCCTCCCGTGCCACCGAGATTTTCAGGCAGCTGCAGGAGATGCACTGCTTTTCCATAGGCTTTTGCTACTGCCTCTGCCGAACCATCAGTTGAGGCATTGTCAACTGCAAAGATCTCAAAATCGCGGAAGGTCTGCCTTTGCAGGGATTCGATGCACTTCAGCACATATTCTTTTTTGTTATAATTGCAAATGACAATGCCTATTTTCTTCATAGCTTCTTACCTTTCCAGCTCCAAATACTTGTTCCAGAAACTGCGGGTCTTGAATTCCTCATGGCAGCTGCGGAGGTGCTTGGCCAGTCCTTCGTACTGCCTGCCCATCTGATAGAGCAACCCCTGAAATTCCCTGCGCGCCCATTTTTCCCTTGCCTCATCCCGGACACGAAGCTCATAGCTCTCCTGAAGCAGATTGTAGGCTTTGACCTCATCCTTGCCCTTGTAGCAATTTGGGTCGGTATTGAAATCCAACGCCAAGCCTTTCTTGCCCTTGATATTCCGCAAGCTGCGCCTGCTGAGGGACAGAAGCTCTCCCTTGTCCTTGCAGTCATATTTCCTTGGCTTTTCGCAGATGTTGCCAATCCGCTGCCTCTGCTTCAACGGGTTTTCTGCCAAGGCTTCCCTGCCTTTGAGAATATCTCTCATGGAGGCCAGATAGAGATCTACGGAAGGATAATCCAGCGTCTCCAGCAGATACTCAAAGACGCGAGTAAAGTCTTCTTCAAACTCAGCCTGGAAATTCTTGTCATGCACCACATGAGCCAAAAACATATTCCTGGGCAGGTAATACTGGTCTACCATGCGGCTGGTCTTCCACTCCCAGGGAAGGTGCCAGACACAGATGCCATTGAGAAGGATGTGGTGCAGGCCAAATCTTCTCCAGCTCCACTCTGCATCATCGCCACGGATGAAAGCAGGAATGGGGTATTCATCCCCCATGGCAGACAAGCTGAAGCAGGCATACCACCAAGAGGAACTGGCAGTTTCCTGCTCAAAAATCTTCGGGTCTGCATGGATGCATCTGAGCACATCCTTGGGGGTAGTCACAGAGCACTTGGTATGATAACCACGGATCCAGAAGCCATCCCGAACAGTCAGGCTTTCCGTGCAAAGATTTTTCTGGTGCAAATTCATCATGGCACCGCTGATGAAAGCATCCTTCTGTTCCTCGCGGAGATAATCCGTCACCATCAGGGTACGGAAAAAACTCTCAGTCAGAATCTGCACATCATCATCCAGGAAAAGACAGCGGCTGTAGCCGCCATCATTGGCCTCCATCAGGCCACGGGCAAATCCGCCAGCACCGCCGGCATTCATATTGGGTATGACAGTGATATATGGACTCTTGCTTTGCTCAAGGGTCTGTCCGTTATCCACCACAAAAAGATGGAACCTGTCCTGCAGGGTAGGATTCTTCTCCATGAATTCATGGAATTTCCCCATAGTAGCCTGAATGTATTTCTCCCTGCGGAACGTACAGGACACAATAGCGATGCGATTCTGGCGCAAAGGCTCACTGTCCGTGCACCAGGCAGCCTCTTTGATGGCACTGCCCTCTGCCAGCACGGCATGAAAGGATATCGCATCGTATTCATCAGGAACGCTCAAGGGAATTTCTTGCTGGGAAAATTCCTGACCAAAATCGCAGTCAAAACAGGCCAAAGTGTCAGAAACTGCTCCAAAACCCGCATCCAGCTTGTGCCCCACCAGTTCCACCTGCATCCTGCCACGAGCGCAAAGACGAAGGAAAAGATTCCCCAAGTCACAATAATTGCGCCATTTCTTCACGGCAAAGAGGTTCATCCAAGTATCAAAGGAATATCTGTGGCTTTCCTGCCGCAAGCCCTGTCCGACTCCCATAAGGCAGCTATCGCTCCGGTAGAAAAGCTCCGGCACATCCAGGAAGCCCTCCTCTGGAAACACAATATTCATCAGTGGCCGAATTACTTCATTTCCCAATTTCAGGCTTCCTCCTCTCTCTTCACTCCCAAGTACTCATTCCAAAAAGCCCGAGTACGGAATTTTTCATAGCCCTGCCGCATATCCTCGCGCAAGTCTTCAAACCTGACAGACAGCACCTGCAGCACGCTCTCGAATTCTTTTTTCAGCCGCTCTGCTCTTTGATCATCTCTCAGACGGGTTTCGCAAGTCTGGCTGGAAAGATTGTAGACCTCCACTCGCTTCTTCCCTGTGAACTCCTTCTCCGGCGGATACCAGTCCAGCGAAACGCCAACTTCGCGCGACTCAACCTTCAGAGCGTGCTTGCCAGCTCCGTCAAGTTCCATATAATCTACACCTTTGCGAACCTTGGCCCTGCCACAGGCGGCGCGTACTTTCTGCATCTGTTTTTCCGGGTCTTCCTCAAAGATGGCGTGACCATTCAGGAAATCCATCACCGCCATCCTGAAGACATCTGCCCCCACATAATCCAGAGTATCCAGCAGATATCCAAAGCGCGTCCGCAAGCATTCAAGCACTTCCTTCTCATGTCCCTGCTGATGTATCGTGCAAAGCAGCAGCATGTTGCGGGGCCAGTAGTAGCAGTCTGCCAGCTTGCCCACACGCCACTTGAAGGGGGAATGCCAGAGACAGATGCCGTTCATGCTGATGATTTCCATGCCCTGCTTGCGCCAGCTCCACTCCACATCATCACAACGGAAGAATACCGGCACGGGATATTCATCCTTGTAGCGCTCCAGACTGCAGCAGGTGTACCACCAGGCAGAGTGGAGATAACCCTCCTTGAACATTTCCGGGGCTAAATCAATGCTTTCCAGCACCTTGCCCACATTCTCCATGCGCATAGGCCCCCGACAGGTCTTGAAGCCCATGGCTCCATCATAGGCAGCCAAGTTCTCAAAAAGCTCCATCTTATCATAGAGATTCATCATCGGCCCATTGACGCTGCAGGTCTTGTACTCATCCTTGAAATACTCAGTAATGGCCAGAGTGCGGAAGAAACTCTCGGGATAGATCTCCACATCATCGTCCATGAAGAGGCAGTGGGTGAAATCACCGTCGTTGGCCTCCATGAGACCACGGCAGAAGCCGCCCGCCCCGCCCGCGTTCTTGTTGGGGATGATGTTCACATATTCGTTCTCCAGGCTCTTTGCCAAAGTGCGCCCATTGTCAACCACGAAGAGATGGAACTTTTCGCCCCTGCCCTCTTCTTCCTCCATGAAATCCGTGAACTTGCGGATGGTCTTCTGTACGTATTTCTCCCGCTT
>JAGBLH010000159.1 GCA_017635515.1 Selenomonas sp. | reverse complement strand
GGTAACAGTCTTGCCATCGGCAGTGATCGTCACCTGATGCAGGTTTTCAGGCAGGCTGACGCGGGTGAACCCCGTGTTCAGCATCATCATGGCAACCAGCATCACACACATGATGATTTTCTTTTGATGGTCGGTAAGTCTTAAAATTCGCCTTAAACTCATTCAATTCCCCCTTCAGAAAAAAGAGGAACTGTGAAGAACATGTAAGAGTGTACCACACCAAGTTTGGACCTGTCAAACTTGACGGGTCTTATTCTCCCACTTGAAACTGAAAAAAGGGTGAAAAATGGGATTAGAAAAGTGGTGAGTGCCTTTTCTTGAAAGTTACTCACCACTTTTTAATATTTATGCTTTTAGGCCATACAGCTCGCAGGCATTCAAGGTCGTCTGGCGGGCTACGTCCTCAAGGGACAGCCCCTTGAGCGCTGCCACCTTTTCCGCCACATAGCGGACGAAGGCAGGCTCATTCTGCTTGCCCCGCATGGGCACGGGGGCAAGGTAAGGAGCGTCCGTTTCGACCAACAGGCGCTCCAGCGGCAGAGCCTGCACGATTTCCGGCAGCTTGGCGGCATTCTTGTAAGTCAAGGGGCCGTCCACCCCCAGGAACCAGTCCAGCTTCAGCACCTCCCGGGCCATTTCCAGGCTGCCTGAGAAGCAGTGCAGCACGCCCCGCAGGCCCTTGGCTTCTTTTTTGAGGATAGCGATCGTGTCACCATGGGCCTCACGGTCATGGATGCATACGGGCAGGTGCAGCTGCCTGGCCAAATCCAGCTGGCGGATGAAGATTTCCTGCTGCAGGAGCCGCTTGTCCTGGTCTTTTTCCCAGTAGTAGTCCAGGCCAATTTCACCTATAGCCACTACGCCTTTTTCTTGCGTCCAGGCTGCCAGCCGGTCATCATCGGCAGAGGTCATGGGGAAGGCTTCCTCAGGATGGATGCCCACCCCGGCGTACACGCCCTCGAACTCACGGGAGAGCTCCACCGCCCTCCCAGAGCTTTCCATCGTATCACCGAAGTTGATGAGGCCAGCCACTCCCGCCTCATGGGCGCGCTCGATGACCTCTTTTTCCTGTCCCAAGAACTTCTTGTCATTGAGATGGGTATGGGTATCAATCATTCTTAGCATTGAGCTTCCTCTGCTCCTCGCGCTTCTTCTGTTTGGCCAGCTTGTTGGCCTTGGCCTGGGCAGCCTTGGCGGCCTTGTCCTCGGCACCAGCTTTCTCCACTTCGATGCGGGGGAAGAGCTGCTCGGCCTCGCCCAGCTGATGGCCGGCAGGAATGCCGCCCCACTCGGCAATATCGTCCAGCTGCACCTCAGCGAAGGGCTTCAAGCCCTCCAGGTTCAGCTGCTGCCAGATTTTCGGGGAGGTGGCGGGCATATAGGGAGAAATCAGCACGGCGATGAAGCGCAGGGACTCAGCCAGATTGTAGAGCACATTGGCCAGCTCCTGCTTCTTGGTCTCGTCCTTGGCCAGGGCCCAGGGTGCAGTCTCATCTATGTACTTGTTGGAGCGGCTGACGAACGCCCAGACCTTCTTGAGGGCGGCAGAGAGCTCCATCTTGTCCATATTCTCGCGGTAGACCTTCACCGTCTCTGCAGCATCAGCCTTGAGGGACTTGTCGATCTCAGACTCGCCCACAGGAGCCGAAAGCACGCCGCCCTGGAATTTCTTGGCCATGGACAGGGTGCGGTGCAGGAGGTTGCCCAGGTCGTTGGCCAGGTCGGAGTTAATGCGCTCAATCAGGGCATCGCGGGAGAAGTTGCCGTCCTGACCCAGATTGATTTCCCGGAGCAGGAAGTAACGGATGGTATCGGCACCGAACTCTTCAATCAGGGCGATGGGGTCCACCACATTGCCCTTGGACTTGCTCATCTTGTCCCCGTCCACAATAAGCCAGCCGTGGCCGTAAACCTTCTTCGGCAGGGGCAGGTCGAGAGCCATCAAGATGCAGGGCCAGATGATGGTATGGAAGCGCACGATTTCCTTGCCCACCAGATGCAGGTCGGCAGGCCAGTATTTCTTGAACATCTCCTCATTGTCCAGGAAGCCGATGGGGGTGAGGTAGTTGGTCAGGGCGTCGAACCACACATAAATGACGTGCTTCTTGTCGCCATCGTCCATGGGCACAGGAATGCCCCAGTCGAAGGAGGTGCGGGAGATGCAGAGATCCTCCAGGCCCTGCTTGATGAAGTTGATCATCTCATTGCGGCGGGACTCAGGCTGCAGGAAGTCGGGATTGTTCTCGATATGGGCGAGAATCCTGTCGGCATAGTTGCTCATCTTGAAGAAATAGGCTTCCTCCGTCACTTCCTGCACAGGGCGGCCACAATCCGGGCAGCAGCCATGCTCGTCCAGCTGGTGCTCAGTCCAGTAGCTCTCGCAGGGAGTGCAGTAAAGTCCCTTGTACTCGCCCTTGTAAATGTCGCCCTTGGCATAGATGCGACGGAAGATTTCCTGCACCACCTTCTCATGGCGCTTCTCCGTGGTGCGGATGAAATCGTCATTGGAAATGCCCAGCCTGTCCCAAAGGTTCTGGAACCCAGCCACAATCTTGTCCACATAAGCCTGCGGGGTAACACCAGCCTCCTCGGCCTTCTGCTGGATCTTCTGCCCGTGCTCGTCAGAGCCGGTCAGGAAGAACACATCATGGCCCGTGAGCCTCTTGTAGCGGGCGATGGTGTCAGCCAAAGTGGTGCAGTAGGCATGGCCGATATGCAGCTTGGCGCTGGGGTAGTAAATGGGGGTGGTGATATAGAACGGTTTCTTTTCAGTCATTTAAGATAAATCCTCCTGTCCATGCGAATGAAACATTTTCAGATAGAGAACATTATACCTCTTTTGATGGTTTTTATTCAAGCATAGCCTGATAAACGTCCCGGCGGGAAAGGCCCAATCTCTTGGCAGTCTCCCGCATGGCTTCCTTCTTGGGCAGGCCCTCTGCCATCAGCTTATGGCAAAGCTCTGCCGGGGAGAGCACTTCTTCCTGCACCTCAGCGGCAGCTTCTTCCCCTGCTCCCTCCACGATAATGACATACTCGCCTCTTGGCTCGTTCTCTTCGTAGTACGCCAGCAGTTCTGACAGAGTGCCCCGACGGAATTCTTCGAACTTCTTGGTCAGTTCCCGGCCTAAGGCAGCCTGGCGGTTTTCTCCCAGCACTTTGCCCATTACCTTAAGTGTACCCTTCAAGTGGTGGGGCGCTTCGTAGAAGATCAAGGTTTCCCTGTGATCTTTTACGCCCTCCAGCACCTCCTGCTGCTTCCTGGCAGTCTTGGGCAGGAAGCCGATGAAGGTGAAGGCAGTGGTATCAAGGCCGGAACAGATGAGGGCAGACAGGCCCGCATTGGCTCCCGGCAGGGGGGAAACCCTGATGCCTGCTTCTATGGCTAATTGCGCCAGATGGCTGCCGGGGTCACAGATGCCCGGCAGTCCTGCATCGCTGACGCAAATCAAATCGTGCCCCTCCAAAATATAATTGATAAGTTCCGGCCCCTTCTCGAACTTATTGTGCTCATGGTAGCTGGTGAGCTTGGTATGAATGTCGAAGTGTGTCAGGAGCTGGCGGGTATGACGGGTATCCTCGGCAGCAATCAGCTCCACTTCCCCCAGCATCCTGACAGCTCTGTAAGTCATATCCTCCAGATTGCCAATGGGCGTGGCGCAGAGGTACAAGGTGCCTTTCTTGGCTTCTTCCATAATCTTTCTCCTATAAAAAGACCTGGCACATCAGGCCAGGCCATAAATCTTCTTGATTTCTTCAGTATAGCCCCCATCCGGCTCATGCACTATCAGCGGGGGCGGCACCTTCAAGCCACCGGGAGCCGCCCCCACCACTGCTTCCAGCAGCATCATATTGGGAGCCTTGCCCGCCTTGGGCTGCACCATCCGCAGGCGCTTGACTTCCATATGGGCTTCGTGCAGAGCCACGATGATCTCCCCCAGCCTTTCCGGCAGGTGTACCATGGCGAAGTGCCCGCCGAAGCGCAGAGCCCATCTGGCCGCCCGCACTACATCCTTGAGGGTGGCAGTCACTTCATGCCTGGCCCTGGCCACGCCGGACAGCTTGGAGAGCTGCCCCTCCCCTACGGGGCGATAGGGAGGATTGGCCAGCACCAAATCAAAGGACTCAGGGCGATAAAGTTCCTCTATGGCGCGATAGTCCCCCTGCCGCACGGCGACTTTCTCCGTGAGCTGGTTCAGCACCATATTCCTCTGCGCCAGCTCAGCCATCACAGGGCTTATCTCCACCGCTTCTACCTTGGCAGCCAGGTCGGCAATCAGCAGGGGAATCACCCCCGTGCCGGTGCCCAGTTCCAGCCCCCTGTCTTTCCTATGGATCTTGGGGAAATGAGCCAGCAGGACTGCATCAAGGGAGAAGCAGAACTCCTCCGTGTTCTGGATGATCTTGCGCCCTCGGAACATCAAGTCATCCAGCCGCTCATTCTCGCGCAGCTCTACCTGGCTCATTCCTCCTGCTCCTGACCGTGCCCCTCACGGCCACGGCGCTCATTCCTGTCCCGCCTGGGGCGGCGGCTTCCGCGGTTGCGGCTGCTTCTTTCACTATTCTCGCGGCGGCTGCTCCTCTCGCCGCCTTCGCCATCGCGATTGCGACGGTCACCCCGCTGCGAATTGCGATTATCCCTGCCACCTTCGGGGCGCTTGCGGCGCTCACCTCTGGGCTTGTTATCGTGAGGTTTCCTGTCCTTCGGCCTGCGGTCACGGCTCCTGCCATAACTTCCACGGCTTCCTTCTTCCTCTTCCCCCAGGGATTCATTCCTGGCGGAGCGCTCCGTAATGGCGGCAATGAGGCTGGCATCGGCCTCGTCCTCATCATTGTCATCATAATTTCTTCTGAAGTTGCGGGAGGGAGCAGTATTCTCCGCTTCGTCCTCGTCCTTGCTGACAATGTCTTCCCAGGAGGCCACGATGGTGCGGCTGTTGTCCAGCAGCACCGTCGCCGTGCGCTTCTGCTGGTTCACGGAAATGACCTTGCCCTCGCCCTCGGCGGAAATCACCCGGCTGCCCTGCTCAGGTTCCTGTATCTTGCTGGCCTTGCGGCAACCGCCGCAGACGCCGCTTTCGTAGCAGTCATTCTCATATTTCAGGCAACACATGAGACGTCCGCAGATGCCGGAAATCTTGGTGGGGTTGAGGGAAAGGTTCTGCTCCTTGGCCATGCGGATGGACACCGGCTCGAAATCCCCCAGGAAGGAGGCACAGCAAAGGGGTCTGCCGCAGCAGCCAATGCCCCCCATGAGCTTGGCCTCATCCCTCACGCCAATCTGCCGCAGCTCGATGCGGGTGCGGAAGACAGAGGCCAGATCCTTCACCAGGTCGCGGAAGTCAATGCGTCCATCAGCGGTGAAATAGAAGATGATCTTCGACAGGTCGAAGGTGTACTCCACCTCCACCAATTTCATGGGCAGGCCATGCTCTGCAATCTTGGTCTCGCAGATGCCAAAGGCCTCCTGCTCGCTCTTCTTGTTGTCCTCGATGCGCTGGTGGTCGTTTTCCGTAGCAAGGCGGAGCACCACCTTCAGGGGGGACTTGATCTCGCTGTCCTCCACCTCCCGGGGGCCAACCACGGCCTTGCCGCACTCCACCCCGCGGGCAGTCTCCACCACCACATCATCGCCCTGGGCAATCGTCAGATTGCCAGGGGAAAAATAAAATATCTTGCCCGCCTTCTTGAAGCGGACGCCTATAATCGTCTGCAAAGTCATCCTCCTAGTTATCTATCTGAAACATCCTTCATGCGGATGAAAAGCCCCTCCAGCTGCAACCGCAGATTCACATTGGTGCCCAGCCGCTTCTGCATTTCTTTCACGCAGGCCAGCAAGAGGAAGATCTTCCTGACGGGAAAATCCGGCAGCAGCGCCGCCAGCCTTGCCCGGCAGTCCTCCTGATAAATCAGGGGACTGCTCCCGTCCTCGTAGAGCACCAGCATGTCCCGCAGGCTCATGTTGAGATAGAGCAGCCACTCGGCCAGTTCCTCCCTGCCCCACTTCTCCATGGCCTCAGCCTCGCGCCAGATAGTGGTCATGCCGAGACTCCGCAGGCCTTCCAGGAACCTGATGGCACTGTCCCGGCGCTCAAGCCCCCCGCTTGCATACATCTGCAAAGCCCTGCCCAGGCTGCCATCAGACAGGGCGGCAATTTCTGCTGCCTGCTCCCCTGCCGCCCCCCTCTTTACCAGGGCGGCGGCAATATCTTCTCTGGCGAGCACCCCAAAGGCCAGCGGCATGCAGCGGGAAATGATGGTGTCCAGCAGAGCACTGCGAGCGGCCGTCACCAAGATGAAGGTCACTTCCCCCGGCGGTTCCTCCAGCGTCTTCAAGAGGCTGTTGGCGGCTGGCTCATTCATCAGGTCTACCTCATCAATCAGCAGCACCCGCCTGTCGGACATGACAGGATAGCGGGCCGCCAGCTCCGTGAGTTCCCTGATGGACTCGATGCGGATGATCCTCGTGCCCTTGCCCCGCACCTCCGGCAACAGCTCATAATAGTCCGGGTGTGAAGCTGACTCCATGGCCCGGCAGGAAGGGCAACGGCCGCAGGGCGCCGCACCATCAGCCGGGTGCTCGCAGAGCACCGCCGCAGCCAGCACCCGCCCCAGGAGCTTTTTGCCCACTCCTTCAGGCCCCGTCAGCAGCAGGGCATGAGGAAGCCGCCCCTGGGAGAGTAGGCGGCGCAGTTCGTCCTTCTGCCGCCCGTGCCCCAGGATGCTATCCCAGCGGATATGAAAATGCCTTTCCTGTGGCTCTGCCACTTCCTCTGCTGCCAAAATTCCACGCTTCCTTACATATAAAGGTCTACCAGCAGCCCCCTGATAGCATCATGGCTCTCGATGATGGAAAGCTGGGTGGCCTGCCCGAGACGTATCTGCTCGGCCATATCCTCCAGCTTCTTGTCGATTTTCCGCACGACAGTATAGACCTTGCGGCGTCCCATGCGATCCCAGCCGGACTGGTTCTTGAGCTCATACATATTGTTCACGGCCTCGCCCACGAAGCGCTGGATAAGGCTGCGATAGGAGCGCAGTTCCTCGTAGGTGGGGGTACGGGAAAGGCGCGCCCCCTGGTCGTCAATCTGCCGCATGAGCTTGTCCAGCTGCTCGGCAGAAAGGGCTTCCTCCTGGTCGAGAAGCTCCGAGCTGAAATCCCAATCCGCTTCCCGAGTGCGCTCATCATTCATGCGCAGCACGGAAACCGAGGGGCCTGAAGTGGACATACCATCTATCTTAATAGGCATTCTCTCACCTGCTTCCTGAAATCTAACCGCTACACACAATAACTCTATTATTAATTATATATCAAACAGCCCTGTTATGCCATAGAAAAAACCGCCAGGCTCCTGTCCCGGCGGCTGCTTCAGCATCAGTGATGGCTATGGCGGGCATGGCTGTCGTAATCGTGACGGATGTCCTCCATCGCCTTGTCATGCCGTTTCTGTTCTTCCTTCATGCGCTTCTTATATTTTTTCTCATCCCCATCCTGACGGTACTCATGGCGGATGGCGCGGACAGCACTGTCGTGGCGCTGCTGCTCCTCCTTCATGCGATGGCTGTAGGCGTTGCTGCTGCCATCTGCATACTGCTCATGGGCATAAGCGACTCTGTCAGCAGCGGGCACCAAGGCACCGGCTGCACCTATGGCAAAGGCACCGGCCACAGCCAGGCTGATAATTTTCTTCACACTGGAACTCATATTCTTTCCTCCCTAATTCATAAGTATCTCACAGCTGGAATTATACAAGAAGAAGATTAGAAATCCCTGTGAATGCCAATTTTTTATTTCTCCTGCTTGATTTCCTTCTTGAGCTCATGGCTCCACTCCACAGCGCAGTTCTTGCCCTGCTGCTTGGCAGCATAGAGAGCCTGGTCTGCCCGCTGATAGAGGTCGTCTATGGGCACCACCCCGGTGGAGTCATAGGCAATGCCTATGCTGGCATTCACCCTGCCGGTCTGCAGGGAGAGGGATTTTTCCTTCAGCAGATGCTGGAACTTGCTGATGGCCTGGCGCACCTGTTCCCTGGTGACATCGCCACAGAAAAGCGCTATGAACTCATCCCCGCCAAAACGGGACACAAAGCCCTGCTTGAAGGCCTGCTCCATGGTACGGGAAAAGGCCAGCAGCACCTCATCCCCCACCTGATGGCCGAAGCGGTCATTGAAAATCTTGAAGTTGTCTATATCCAGCTCCACCAGATGCTTGGGCTCGTCGAAATGGTCTTCCACATAGTCGTAGAAATAGCGGCGGTTGGGCAGGTCAGTCAACGGGTCATGGCGGGTGAGAGCGATGATCTTCTTCTGGTATTCCCGCTCCCTGGTCACATCCATGGCCACCCCCACGGTGCCCAGGATGCTGCCATCCTCATCAAAGATGGGGCACTTGAAGGTGCGCAGCTTCCGCATGCCGTTGCGCTTGCTGAGCACGTGCTCGTTGAAGCACATAGCCCGCCCCGCCTTCATCACTGCTTCCTCGGTCTCGTTGCAAACAAACTCGCCCTTTTCATACTGATCCTTGGTGAGGCCCCAGATATAGTAGTGGCCCCGCCCCCGGATATCATTCTTCTCCTTGCCCACGGTCTCGCAGAAGGCATCGTTGATCTCCAAGTGTGCTCCCACTTTGTCCTTGTACCAGATGAGATCAGGGGAGGTATTGATAGTGGTCTGCCAGTAATTCCTGACCAGCCAGGCCTCCTTGAGGTCCTTGAGCTTCTGGGCAAAGCGGTCAAAATAATAAGCCGCCAGGGTTTCCGTCAAGGGAGCGGGCCAGATCTCATCCAGCAGTTCCATATCCTCTTTGGTCAAATCCTGGGGGTGGGCGGTCACCAGTATGCAGCGAGCCTTGTCCCCCGCACTTTGGCAGACCAGAGAAAGGCTGAGGCTCTCCATGGCCTCCTCGGTAAAGATAACCACATCAAAAGCGCCGCTTTGCAGAGGGCATTCGGAAAAACGGCTGGCCAGGGCAAAGCCATGCTTGAATCTCTCCCTGGCAGGCAGCTGCTGGATGGCTTCTGCCGCCTCAGGTGACAATCCTGCTAGCATGATTCTCAGGTTTACTTCATACACTGGTTGCTCACCTCTTCATTGATATATACGCTCAAAAAGTCCTGATTTGAAGAGCTGTATTCAATCATTCATTAGTATTTCGCTTCCGCATAAAGAAAACCCTTCCTGCATGCCTAAAAATTAACATGCAGGAAGGGTCTTGCAAAAGCTCCCGCCTTACAGGGTCATAGGCTCAATGCCCTCGCGGGCCATGAAGCCGGAAAGCTTCTTCACGCCTGCCATGACCTCGTAATAGTTCTCCGGGGTCAGGGACTGGGGGCCATCAGACAGAGCCTTGGCAGGGTTCGGATGAACTTCCATCATGAGGCCATCAGCCCCTGCCGCAATGGCGGCAAAGGCCATGGGCTTCACCATGCGCCATTTGCCCGTGCCATGGCTGGGGTCAACGATGATGGGCAGGTGGGATAGATGCTTCACCGCCGCCACGGCACTGAGGTCAAGGGTGTTTCTCGTGTAAGTCTCATAGGTGCGTATGCCCCGCTCGCAGAGCACCACCTTGGGATTGCCCTCGTTCATGATGTACTCGGCAGCGTTGAGCCACTCGTCCAGGGTGGCGGCCAGGCCGCGCTTCAGGAGCACGGGCTTGTCGCACTTGCCCAGGGCCTTCAGGAGGCCGAAGTTCTGCATATTGCGTGCCCCCACTTGCAGCACATCGGCGTAGTGAGCCACCCGCTCCACGGCCTCTACCACCGTGACCTCGGTGACCACCTTCAGCCCCGTGCGCTCACGGGCCTCAGCCAGATACTCCAGTCCCTTCTCCTCCAAGCCTTGGAAGGAATAAGGAGATGTGCGGGGCTTGTAAGCACCTCCCCGCAGGAACTGGGCGCCGCCCTTTTGCACTATTTCCGCCGCCTCGAAAAGCTGCTCCTTGGACTCTACGGCACAGGGACCGGCCATGACCACGGGCACCTCGCCGCCGATTTCTATCTCGCCCACCCGCACGGTGCTGGACTGGGGATGGAATTCACGGCTGGCCAGCTTGTAGCTCTTGGATATGGACACGCTGGTTTCCACGCCAGGCAGCGCATCCACAGGCACAGAGGCCAGGCGGGCCTTGTTGCCGATGACGCCCACGATTTTCTGCTGGGCCCCTTCCATGACCTTGGCCTCCAGCCCCACGGATTCGATAGCCTCGATGACTCCCTTGATATTTTCGGCAGATGCCTCCGGATTCATGATGATGACCATGTATCTTCCCCCTTGTCCTTGCTCAATCACTTATCTTCTGCCGAAAGCACCGGGAAAGGCCCCAGTTTTTTCAGCCAGATGCTCTTTTTCTCCACCTCGCGCACAGCTTCGTGCAGGGCTTCCGCAGCGCAGGCCTCCACTTCCAAGTCAAAGAAGAAGATATACGCCCCCAGCACCGTGCGGGCAGGGCGGGACTCGATGCGGGTCATGTTGACCCCCCGACGGGCGAATTCTCCCAGCACCTCATAGAGGGCACCAGATTTCGAGCCGTCTATCTGGCAGATGACCAGGAGCTTCTGACCTGCATTTCCTGCCAGAGGCAGCTCTGACCTGGACTTCTCCTGCCTTTCCACCAGGAAAAAGCGGGTGCAGTTGGCCATATTGTCCTGAATCTCCCTCGCCAGGGGCGCAAGGCCGTAAAGCTCCCCCGCCCGCACGGGGCAGATGGCGGCCCAGCCCAGGAAAGCCGGCTCCTCTGCCACCAGTTCTGCGGCCCTGGCTGTGCTGGCAGTCTTGATGATTTCCGCCTGGGGATAGTGCTGCCGCAGGAAATTGCGGCACTGGGAAATGGGCTGGGGGTGGGAATAGATGCGGCTGACCTCTTCCGGCTTGCATTTGGCCATGAGCTGGTTATGCACCGGCCAGATAAGTTCCTGCACCACCGTCAGCGAGCTGCTGCCCGCCAGCGTGTCCAGGGTGATGCTCACCACTCCCTCAAGGGAGTTCTCCACAGGCACCAGAGCCATATCCACCTTGTTTTCTTCCACCGCCTGGAGACATTCGTAAATATCCGGCTCCATCACTAGCTTCACGCCCTCCATGCGGCCTGAAAGATAGAACCCCGCCGCCTCGCTGTGAGTTCCCTGGGGGCCTAAGACACCCATTGTAGCCAAGTTGTCCCACCTCCTTCAAATAAATAAAAGCCTGCAGATAAAGTAAATTTATCTTAACACAGGCTTTCACATTTAACAAGAATTATTTAGAATTTATTCCAAAAGGTTTCCTTGCAGTGTACATATATGCTCAATCTACCTGGAAATTGGCCAGTTCCGGGCACAGGTCAGCAATGGAAGTCTCCAGCTCGGCCTTGGGCCGCAGCACATCCATGACAGGCTTCATGACCCGCTGGAATTCCTCATCATCCTGCATGAGGGCGAGGATGGCACTGGTGTTGATGGCATCATCAAGGGCGGTGTGGGCTGTGCCCTCGAAATCCTTGTTCATAGCCCCCAGGGCGTGCTTCAGGGCCAAGCTGTTGTGCAGGCCGATGCGGTCATCGAAGGCCTTCTGTAGATCCACCCAGCGGCTGTCCAGCCAGCCCGTGTCAAAGTCCTCCAGCTTCAGGCGGCACTCCTTGCGGAGCTGCTTGATGTCGGACATGCTCCAGGAGTAGATCTTCGTCTCCCCTTCCCCAATCCAGTCCACGAAGGACTTGAAAGCCTCGCCGAAGTGGGCGCTGCCCGCCACCATCTCCTGGGTGATGCCCGTAAGCTCGGTGATGTGCTTCCTGATGGCGCCATACTCCGGCAAGACATAGCAACGGAACTTGTCCTCCTGCTGATAGTTCTCATCCAGCCGCACAGCCCCGATCTCAATGATCTCGCCGCTGAGCTTCTTCCTGATATCCTTGTATTCCCTGTCCACGGGATTCATTTCCAAATCCACTACCACATGCTTCATTGTGCTTCCCCTTCTATTTCTTTCAATATATTGGCTACATATATTTTACTTGATTAGGGAAAAACCTTCAATAGAAAAAAGCCCCCGCATAAGCGGAGGCGGAAGGTCACCTTAACCTAAGAGCGAAAGCACACTGGCACGATTGTGGTTCTGCAGGTTCATGGCGTGGAGCGCAAACTGGTTCTGGACCTCGGCGCTCCTAAGTTTTGTCACCTCAGCAGCGATATCCGTGTCCCCCATGGTGGAGGCGGAATCGTAGAGACTGGTCTCCTGGGTGGTGTAGTTGGCGGACTGGTACTCCATGCCCTGCTCTACCGCACCAAGGCTGGCGGACTGATTGAGAGCACTGTCCAGAGCTGCATCCACCTTTTCCAGAGCTGCGGCAATGCCGCCGGACTCCTTCAAATCAAAGGTAGTATTGCCCTTGCCGTCCGTCAGGCCCAAGCCCTGGGAACTCATGTTCCCCAGCGCCACGTTCTCGTAGCCGTCTGCACCGGCCACGGTAATGCTCTGGCTGCCGTCCAGAAGCTGCTTGCCATTATAAGTGGCATTGGCTGCCGACTGGTCAATGGTAGCGACGGTCTCATCCACGGATTTCTGCAGGGTAGCCAGGTCAGATGCCCCATTGGTGCCGTTGCCTGCCTGGATCAGCTTCTCGCGGAGGCTGGAGAGGGAATTGACGATATCCTCCGTAGCCCCGCTAGCGGTCTTCAGCATGGAACTAGCCGTCTGGGTATTGGCATTGGACTGGCTGATGGCTCCTGCGTTGGAATACATGCGCTGCAGTATACCATACTCAGCTGGCCCATTGGCCGCACTGGGGAATTTATTCCCGCTGGCGATCTTCGCCATGCTAGTCTGCATGGCCTTCTGGGTGCTGTTCAGGGTGCTGAGGTTGTTCACACCTCCGATTGTCATAAGCATCATCCTTTCTTTGCTTATCCATCACGGCATAGGCTATCTGCGCCGCCACGTCCCTGCGGGACGGCTCGCCCGGCCTATGCACCCTCGGAAATGTCAAGGAGGACAGCCCGTCAAGGCTCCTACCTGCTAGCACAGACACTCCCTCTATGTAAATTATACTCCCAAATTCCCCCTGTCAGCAAGAACTTTCTCGCAATGCCTTGCATTTTTGTCCGCCCTATGATAGAATAATCAAGTCAATTGAACTGCGGGCATAGTTCATCGGTAGAATGAAAGCTTCCCAAGCTTTAGAGGTGGGTTCGATTCCCATTGCCCGCTCCATATGAAATTAAAGGAACTGCATAAGCAGTTCCTTTTTTGCATACTACTCCCAAAAAATCAAGGGGTGAATGAACCGTGGGCATATATCTGAATCCCGGAAATGACAAATTTTTTATAGATCGCCAATCTGAGATCTATGTGGATAAAAGCGGCCTGATTGCTTATCTCAACCGTGTTTTCAGAACAACAGAGCGTTTTGTCTGCGTCAGCCGCCCCAGACGCTTTGGCAAATCCATGGCAGCCAACATGATTGCGGCCTATTACGACCACACAGCAGATGCAGAAAAAAACTTTCAAGGCATGAACATTACCCATGATGCCAGTTTCCAAGAGCACGCCGGCAAATACGATGTCATACATCTCAATATGCAGGATTTCCTCAGTCGCACCCGGGATATGCCGGAATTCCTAAACCTATTGCAAAAGCGCGTCCTGCGAGACTTGCTTAAAGCATATCCGGAGGTTGACTACTTCGCTGATGCCGACCTGGCAGAAAGCATGGCAGATGTATATGAAAGTACCCGCCGTCCCTTTGTGATCGTAATCGATGAATGGGACTGCATCTTCAGGGAATACAAGGACAGAAAGGACTGGCAGGAAAAATATCTCGACTTCCTGCGTACCTGGCTGAAGGACAAAGCCTATGTGGGACTGGCCTATATGACCGGCATTCTGCCCATCAAAAAATACGGTACCCACTCTGCCCTCAATATGTTCAGAGAATTCTCCATGATTGATGCAGGCCCTCTAGCTGAGTACACAGGCTTCACCGAAGCTGAGGTCAGAGAGCTGTGCCAGCGTTATCGGATGGATTTCGAGGAATGCAAAGCCTGGTATGACGGCTACCACTTCAATGAAGCAGGCTCCATCTACAGCCCCCGCTCCGTGGTCCAAAGCATGCTGTCCCACAAGTACAATACCTACTGGAACCAGACAGAAACCTTCGAAGCGTTGAAAATCTACATCGACATGAACTATGACGGCCTGCGGGAAGCCATCATTGCCCTGATGGCTGGCGAACGTCGCCAGGTAGATACCTCCAGTTTCTCCAACGACATGACCACCTTCACCGGCATGGACGATGTGCTGACCCTGCTGGTACACCTGGGGTACCTGGGCTATGACTTCGACACAGAGAGCGTCTTCATACCCAATCAGGAGATTCTGAAAGAATACGCCGGCGCCACCAAAGCCGGTGGCTGGGACATCGTAGCCAAAGCCATCAAAGCCTCCGACCAGCTCCTCTCTGACACTCTGGCTCAAAAGGCGGAAAAGGTAGCCAAAGGCATAGAAGAAGCCCACATGGAAACCAGCCACCTCACTTACAACGACGAAAACGCCCTGGCCTACACCGTCTCCCTGGCCTACTATGCCGCCAGACAGAAATACACTCTCATCAGAGAACTGCCCACCGGCCAAGGCTTCGCCGACCTGGTATTCCTGCCCAAACCCAAACACGCCGATTTGCCAGCCTTGCTGGTAGAGCTGAAATGGGATAAGGGGGCCGATACGGCTATCAGGCAAATCAAGGAAAAGAAATATCCGAAGTCCTTTGAAGGGTATACGGGAAATATATTGCTGGTAGGGGTCAGCTATGACAAAAAAACACGGAAGCATGAGTGTGTGATTGAAAAAGGCCGCCGATAGGAACATTCCCATCGGCAGCCCTATATGAAACAAACTTGCTAGGATTTTCTTTAATCTGTTCAAAAGATTGCTCTTTGAGAGAGGGTGTGAATAAAAGTCTGTAAATAGGTCTTCTATGACTTTAGCAATTATGTATTTTACGGTTGTAATCTGTCAGGGTACATAATGGTCAGTTCGCCCCTTACCTTGCCCCAGTTACGAATTGGCATAGTCCATTT
>JAGBLH010000158.1 GCA_017635515.1 Selenomonas sp. | reverse complement strand
TGCTCGTCCATGGTGGTGACAGGCAGGGTGGCGAAATACTTATGGACGTTGGGGAAGGTCAGCCTTGGAGTGGTGAGAAGGACATCTACCGTGCCCTCCGCCATCGACTGCCGGATTTCCTCTGTCAGCACGAAATGACGGCGGTAGTGGCAGAGGCCCAGGTAATTTGCCTTGGGAGCTTTCTGCCACAACCAGTGGGCCACGGTCAGTTCGGAATATAAGTTGTTGTATGCGGAGATACTCTGCGTTGCCACATCATCCACCGCTTCGCGGTCCCCCTTCCCCAGAGGGGAAGGCTTGGCTGAGCCTCTCTCAAATTCATCGTCATATGCCATTTCCGCTGTGCGGGGGCCATCGTAAGTTGCCGCCCCGCCCATGACGGGGTGGATATAGTCCGGCAGGTTTTCCAGGCTGACCTTGGCATCTTTCTGGGAGGTGGCCATGGCCAGGTACACCTCATCCATCAGCCTTGCGGCTGCCACCTGCCCCTTAAAGGGAAGGCTTTGGGCTTCTCCTTGCGCCACTGTTTCTCGCAGATTCTTGATATCTGCAACAGACAGGGGCACCTGGGTCATGGGGTAGAAGGTGAATTTTTGCTCCGGGTGCTGATGTGGGAAGATTTCCAGCATCGAGTAGTCGTGTGGGTTCCTCTGCACCGTCAGTTCCGGGCAGGCGACGCTGATTTCCCTGATGCCCTGCTCCCCCAGCAGTTCCGTCATGCGATGGAGGCCTACAATCCGCCTCGGCTTTCTCCCCAGCTTTTCCAACAGGGAAATAACCTCCCCATGGTATTTTTCCTGCAAAGACAGATGTATATCAGCTTGAGGGAATTTTGCCAACGCTGCTTCAATTTTCAGGCAAGGCCTTCCGCAATAAGTGTCTCCTTGGTTGCTCAGTGTGGTTACAGCAAAACACACCACCACCTCTGCCTGCCCCTGATGGGACAAATAGCGGAAGTATTCCTCTGCAATCAGCCCCCTGCCATAGAGGATCAGCTCACTTTTAGGTTGATTTTCCGAGTTACACTCCATATCCACCGCCCCTTATATCTCACTATGAGATTATATAAAGATTTTCCAACGCTGTCAACTCATATTGAGATATAAGATGAAAGTCCAATCCCTAAATGAGATAATGTACTCAAGGGGGTGTTGGACTTGCAAAATAAGCTTGCAGAATTGCGCAAAGAGAGGCATCTGAGCCAAAAGGAATTCAGCAAGATTTTCAACGTTGCACAGAACACTATCTCCCAATGGGAACAGGGAAAACGAAACATGGATACGGAAATTCTCCTCAAGCTGGCTGATTTTTTTCAAGTAACGACTGACTACCTGCTGGGCAGGGGTGAAGCCACCATTCACCCGGCCAACGCCTTTGTTCTCTCAGCCTCAGAGGAACTGCTGGTGAAAAAATACCGTACCCTGCCGCCCCTGAGCCGGGAAACCCTGGACACCGTGCTCGAATCCCTCTATCTCAAGGAGCAGGCCTGCAGACAAAAAAAGAACGCGGCTTCGTGATACACCGCGTCAAATAGAAAAATGGCCATCAGCAAGTCTTTTGAACTTGCTGATGGCCATTTCATTTATACCCCATACTTGTCACCAATGGTACTTCTCGCCTCTGTTGATCTTGAAGGCCCTGTAGATCTGCTCGACTAAAAGCAGCCGCACCATCTGGTGGGTGAAAGTCATGCGGGAGAAGGAAAGCTTCATATCCGCCGCCTGCCTCACTTCCCTGGAGAGTCCGAAAGCACCACCAATCAGGAAGGTCAGGCTGCTCCTGCCGCTTACCCCCAGTTTGTCAATCCTCTCTGCCAGTTCCTCGGAGGAAAGCTCCTCCCCGTATACGTCCAGCACGAAAAGATAGGAGCCAGAGGGCACCAGCTTTAAGAGCTTTTCGCCTTCCTTCTGCAAGACCTGCTGCTTCTCTGCCGCAGAAGGATTATCCGGCATCTTTTCCTCGTGGACTTCCAATATCTCCACCTGAGCCATGGGCTTCAGGCGCTTGAGGAATTCGCTGATGCCTGCGGTCAGATACTTTTCCTTGAGCTTGCCCGCACAGACTATGGTTATCTTCATCTATCCTCCTGGGGCATCTCTTCCAGAACGATATCCACGGTATGGGTAGTGCCATTGCGGTCAAAGGTAATCTTCACGCTGTCGCCCACCTTGTGCTCGCCCACCTGCCGGCGCAGCTCGGAGACAGAATTCACTTCCTTGTCGCCCATCTTGAGGATGATGTCACCGCGCTGGAGGCCGGCTTTGTCAGCAGGGCCACCCAAAGTCAGACGGAAGACATAGACACCCTTGTCAATGTTCAGCTGGTAGCCATAACGGGCAGCAGTATTGGGGTCAAAGATGGTGACGCCCAAATAGGGACGGGCCACATAGCCCTTGTCTATGAGTTCCTTGATGATGGCCTGCACCGTATTGCTGGGAATGGAGAAGCCCATGCCCTCCACGCCATTCGCTGCCACCTTGGCGCTGTTGATGCCTATGACCTCGCCGTCAGCGTTCACCAATGCGCCGCCGGAGTTGCCGGGGTTGATGGCGGCATCCGTCTGCAAGAGCTTCACCCGCTTGTCGCTGATATCCAGCGTCCTGTTCAAAGCGCTGATAACACCGCTGGTGACACTGCCCTGGAACTCCAGGCCCAGGGGGTTGCCGATGGCAATGGCAGGCTCGCCCACCACAATGCCATCAGAATCGCCAAAGGTGGCCACCGGCAGGTCACTTGCCTCCACCTTTACCACGGCCAGGTCGGTGACTTCATCGGCACCGATCAGCTTGCCCTTGAGGCTGCGGCCATCTGCCAGGGAGACGATGATTTCCTTGGCTCCGCTGACCACATGATTGTTGGTGACGATATAGCCGTCAGCGCGGAAAACTACGCCGGAACCTGCTCCCTCGGTTTCCACGGGATTGTTGAACCAGTCCCTGACCACCGCTTTGTTTGTGATGCCCACCACCGAGGGGCCGACTGCCTTGGCGGCGCGCACAGCGGGAGTGTTGCGAGCGGCAGAAAGGTTAGCCGTATCCACCTTGGCAGCGGGAGCACTCTCCGTCTGGGCTACAGAAGCAGTGCCCGAGCTTGAAGCAGCGCCGGAGCCCTCCTTGCTGGCATCGCACCCGGAAAAGGT
>JAGBLH010000157.1 GCA_017635515.1 Selenomonas sp. | reverse complement strand
GCTCCGCCGCCTGCTCCGCCCTCCCCAGCTTGCGGCAAAGGGTCGCATAGATGCTGTGCGTCGCCCCCCGATACCAGTCCGGCATATCCATCTGCAAGGCCTCCAGGAAGCACTGCTCCGCCCTGCCCCAGTTATCATTCATCATTTCAGCGCGGCCCAGCAGGAAAAGTCCGACACCATCCCTGCCGAAAAGCTGCCCATACTGCCTGGCAGCTTCCAAAGCCTTCTCTGCCTCACCGCCGTCAATATACGCCGCCAGTATAGCCCACCAGATATTCTTATCACGGGTACCGCTGGCCCGCAGAGCATCCGCCAAATCCACCGCCTCCGGCAGATGTACGGCCTCCATCAGTTGCTTCAGCTTGCCAAAGGCCTTATATATTTCTTTGTAGCCGGAAATTTTCTGCATCAGCCCTGCCCTCCAATATTCCATAATATTTTCTCATCCCAATTTTCTATCCCGCCGCAAGCGCTCAATTGCCTCAATGACCTGTGCTGCCGTAATACTCTTGGAGCATTCCAGTTCACGCTCAGTGCCGCCGTGAATGGGGCAGAGCCTCGCGTCCCAGGGTATGCGCGAGTCATTATAGCAGCCCCGGCACACATGGGGATTGCTGACCCTGTAGGGCGTATAGAATTCCGTATAGGCAAGGGTGAGTCCGCTTATCAGCACCACCGGGCATCCGGCAGCATTAGCCAGCCATGAAAGGCCGCTGGAAACGCCGATGAACATATCCGCATAGGCCAGCATCTCGAACCGCTCCGCCAAGGGTCGGTTCCCCGTATAATCCTCCGCTCCTGAGGGTTTCTCCACATGATAGCCGCCATCGTCCACGCAGAAATCCCTGTCCAGACACAAAACCCGGTAGTCTAGCCCCTGCAAATAAGCCACCACTTCATCCCAGCCGCCGGGCCGCAGCCAGCCCTTGCTCACCCCGGAAGCCTGCACCGCAATACATACATAAGGAGCCTCCAGCCCTACCGGCCTGGGTCCTGAGGGTGCCCACTTATCCAGTTCCGGCAAGCCATGCAGACCGAGAATCTCCCGGGCATATTCCTGCCAAGGCGCAGCCAGCCCGTCCATGGGAGCAGAGAATCGTTCCTCTGCGTAGGTGCCCAGATGGTACACCGCATAGGTGTCCTCCGGTATCCCCTCCACTATTTCCAGCTCCGGATAGCAGCTCCCGGCCAGCTCCGCCAGGGCAGCGCCTGGCCGCACCGCCACCTGGCACTCCGGATGCTCCTGGGCAAAGGCGCGGGCCACCGACAGCATCTGCACAGCCTCCCCTAAGGGTGGCGGCTGCTCCGGCAGCTTGCCATCTATATATAAGCAAACTTTTTGTCCCTCATAATCCAGCAAATGCCGGAATACCTGCTGCCCCTCCAGCCAGACTTCCACCAGCCAGGGCACATAAAACTGCTCCAAAGACTGCAGCTGCACATCCGCAATATCCCCGTCAAAATACACCTGGCCAGACACGCCGTCACTTACGCGCACATGCCAGTCCCCCTCAGGCACTTCCAGCCGAAGTCCGGCATTGAAATCCAACCGCAGCCCTGGTATGCCCGTTTCCCCTACTACCGCTCCCGCCAATACGCCATCATTGTAAGCGATAGCCCTATCCTTCTTGGTTGGTTCTTCCCTGCTGCACGAAAAAAACACTGTCCTGCCCCCTATCTGAAAACATCCCGCAAAAAATCAGCATAAATCCTCATATAAACCTGCTCCACATCCTTGACGTAAGTCTCTGCCTGCATAAGGGGCGAAGCCTTCATCCGATTGCGTAAATTACTGTGCAACTCAGCCAGATGCTTCCTGTCACGAGCCAGGTTGACAGCCTTCTGCACATACTCCTCTGCCGTACTTGCACAGCACTCTCTCAATTCCAGATTTTGCAGCAGGCTCCAGCCGAAACGTGAGCCAGGCCGCTGTCCAGATAGTGTCACCACCGGCACCCCCATGTACAGTGCTTCGCAGGTAGTCTGTCCTCCGGTATATGGAAAAGTGTCCAGGGCAATATCCAGTTCATGGTATTCCGTCCGATAATCACGGGAAAATCCCCTCAAGTCCACTCTTGCCAGCTCTATCCCCGCCCGGGAAAGTTTTTTTTCGGCCCATTCCCTCCCTTCAGGACAGCCCAGGAGTTTATGCTTCAGCAGCAGTCTGGAGCCGGGCACACGGCGAAGTATTTCAGCCCATAATTGCAGCATGGCATCTGTGACCTTAGCAAAATTATTGAAACTGCCAAAAGTCACATACCCACTGGCCAGACATGGCGTCTCTCCCGGCTCCGGGAAGTCTGTCAGCGGCGTAAAACAAAAGTGCGTCCGAGGCAACGGCAGCAACTTTTCCATGAAATAAGAATTGCTCTCCCCCTCAGAGCAGTATCTGTCTGTCAAGAAATAATCTACGCAAGGAAGCCCCGTGCTGCCCATATAGCCTATGCCGGAAAGCTGAACAGACGCCGGCCTATAGGCAAGAATCCCCAGGCGGTTCCCCTTGCTGTGCCCGCCCAATTCAAAGAGTATATCTATCTCATCTGCCCTAATCTGCCTTGCTGCTGCCTCATCCGTCAGCTCTGCTATCTCACGCCACTGCACAGGCAATTCTTGCAGCCTGTCCGTCCAGCTGTCCTTCTCTGTCACGGCGCTGTACAGATACACTTCGAAATGCTCACTGTCAAATTGCGTCATGAGCCCCCAAACGAAATACAGCACCGGATGCAGACGAAAATCCGCTGAAAGGTAGCCGATACGCAATTTCCCATGACCATAGGCTCGTCTCTCATAAGGCAGCACTGCCGATAGTTCCCTGGCATAGCGCCCATAGAGCAACTTCCAGTCAGTTGGCTCCGTCCTCTCACGG
This sequence comes from Selenomonas sp., assembly GCA_017635515.1. Classification (GTDB taxonomy): domain Bacteria; phylum Bacillota; class Negativicutes; order Selenomonadales; family Selenomonadaceae; genus Selenomonas_B. Next base: position 1,682 of record JAGBLH010000157.1, on the reverse strand, counting down.
TAATTCAAAGAGAAAATCGCATTGCTCAATTCTGCCAGCCTCGGCTGTGGATCGCTCTCCAGTTCCGCCGAAGCCAGAAATGCGCCGGTAGACTCCTCATGCTCTCCCAATCTGGCGCAAGCGGAGCCCAGCAGGCTCCAGGCCTCCGCCACCAGACTGGTTTCCTGAGTAGCACCCTGGGGTGCAAAGATATCAAGCAGATGCAGAAGCGTCTGCAATTCCGAGACAATCTTCTCACTGTCCCGCTCTATATATGCCTTCAAAAGCAAGGAGCGCAGGCTCTCTCCACAATTTGCATCCAACTCACGCCGCAGGCTCTCCGCACGATTCCAGTCCCCTGCTTTATATGCCCCGTAAGCCAGCCCATACAGATGCAGGTAACGCTCCATCAGCTCAGCCATACATCACGCCCCCAAAATCGTCCCGTTGCTCCATAAAAATGCCCCGTACCACCGCAATAAATCAGCAGTCCCCTGACATAATTGCCCGCAAAATCCTACCCTGAGCCTCCTTGAAGCAGTGATAAAAGGATATATAGTCCCTGCCGCAAATCAGCCCCACTGACTTGCAGCTTGGAGCTATCTCCTCCGAGCGCCAGCTGACCAGCAGATTGTCCTCTGTCCTGCTGCTCACCCTGCAATTACGCCGAAAGTCCCGCAGGAATCCGGCTCCATCCTCATAGTCATAATAAAACACCTTCATGAAAGTATTCTCGCCCCATTCCTGCCGAAGCTTGTCACACAGGGACAAGGAATCCTTCCCCACAACCCAGCACTTTACAGCCTCTGCATCCATGGCTTCCGGCAAGCAGCCACTGACTGCCAACCCCTTCGCCACATGCAGCAGCAGCCGCTTGACTGTCTGCTGCTGCCAGTACAGCACCTCATCCTCCATGTCATGCTCCTGCATCTTCCCGTAGTGCGCCGACAAATCAATACCGCAGGCCGACATAGCCCGAAGATAAAAATCCCGGCTGAAGCGCGGCCAACCGTGGCAGCCAAAGGGCAGTTGATTGCCATTCTTCCTGTAGCAACGCTCCGCCAAGGTATCTATGGAAAAAGCATAGGCAATCCGCAGCGGTGCCAGCCGAAACTCACTGTCCTCATATCCCGCAATGCCCCAAAATGTATCTTCCCCCCAGCCATCATACCTCGGATTGCCCTGGCACTTGGCCAACAAACGGCAACAAGCCTCTATCCTGCGCAGGGAAAAGCCACCATTCCCCACATGGTAGATTTTATATTTTCCCGGCCTGACCTGCTGCAAGCTGTTCTGCAGCTGCCAGGGACCGCCTATGTAGTCATAGCCCAGAGAGCAGAATTCCTGCAAAAGATCAACAAAAACGAAAGCATCCAGCTGATAGATCAACATGTACTCAAAATCCCGGAAACGAGCATAAAACTGCTGTGACAGCAGCAACCTGGAATAAGCTGCGACGCTGGTGAAGAATTCCTCTGGAAATCCTGCCACCTCATTGCCGTGCCTCAGCCAGTCCGGCAGTTCCATGCCCTCAGGAGCTGCAAAGACGATAGGATAATGGGGCAGGACAGCATAAAGCCTTTCCAAACTGATTTTCTCATACCACAGGAGCTCCGTCTTATAAATTGGGACAACTATAACAACCGACTGTTTGCTGCTCATCATGCCCGAATCTCCCGATTTTGCAGTGCCGCCATCAGTGC
>JAGBLH010000014.1 GCA_017635515.1 Selenomonas sp. | reverse complement strand
TTGTTGTATTTTGCCGCCCTCACTTATAGAAGCGAGGGACCTCTTGTACTCGTTATGATGGAAAGGGTCAGGTTTTTGAACCCTCCACAATGTGGATGATGCGGTCAAAGTTCGTCATCTCAAAGACTTCCATCACCGTTTCCTGGGGATAGAGCATTTTTAGTTTAGCAGGAATTACGGCTATGAGCGAAGAATATAAATAGCTTTAAGAAGATATGATGTAAAGCTGGGTGAGCGTATTATGAGCAGAAAATTCACTTTTGATTTTATACAAAAATTTCATAGCCCCATTTGTGTGAACGCTTTTCTGAAGGGACTGGACGAAAACGGCATTTCCTATGATTTTCAAGATGGGGTATTGGAGGAACCTTCGAATATGAGGGATATATCATCGTTATGCTGAAAGGAGGAATTTTGCTTGCAAGACAAACAACAACCCAAATATAGTTTATCTACCAAAATTTTGCTTTCGTTACTACTGGCCTTGATATTGGGCTTTATAGCGGATCCCGCTTGTCTGCCTTTCGTAAATCAGTGGATCGCTCCTTTGGGAATTATGTTTATAAATCTCATCAAAATGATGATTGTTCCCTTGATATTTTCATCTATCATAGCCGCTGTGACCAGTTTGCATGAGCCGCAAAAATTAAAACGCATAGGACTCTCCACAATCGGTCTTTACCTTCTTACAACACTCGCAGCCATCGCTATAGGTCTATTCGTGGCAAATATCAGGCCTTTCGCTGTTTACTGTGGGTAGCTATATATAGGCACGGCGTGGTGTCAACCGCACACGCCAGCATTCGATTCGCTTTCTTAGTCCTTCCATCGGAAGCATATCTGTGTCAAGGGCTTGGTGCGTAAGCACTGCGAAGCACCCTTGATACAGATGGGCTTCAGATGTATCCTCCACGAAGCGAATTGAATGATGTCATTGGTGACAGATGGCTTACCCACACCAAACAGCGAGGAGCCAAATATCATAAAACCGGGAATCGGCGTTTCACTCCCGGGAGATGCGCAAATATCCGAAAAATCAGCGCCTGCCCTTATGGATACATTGGTAGGTCTTATCCCGGCAAATCCGGTGGCGGCTATGGCAAACGGGGAAATATTGCCACTCATCGTTTTTTCGTTGTTTTTAGGTATGAGTATCTTAAAAATGGGAGGCGAGAAGGGGAAGCTCCTTGCAAATTTCTTTGCGGCTTGCGCCGAAACATCCTATACATTGATAGGGATTATAATGAAATTTACACCTATAGGAGTTTTCGCTCTGCTTTTTCCCATCATTGTGCAAAGCGGCGTTGACATTGTCCTGCCGCTTATATCGCTTATCGGCTCCGTAGCGCTTGGCTGTCTTTTGCATGGACTCGTTACTTACGGAGCGTTGCTCAAATTTTTGGGTAAAATGAGTCCGCTTAGATTTTTCAGAAACATATTTGAAGCCATGACGGTTGCCTTTACCACCGTGTCCAGTGCAGCCACGCTTCCAATCAATATGAAAAACTGTCAGGACAATTTGAAGCTTCGTCCCGAAATCGTCAGCTTCGTTTTGCCTCTGGGCGCCAATATCAATATGGACGGCACAGCGATATACATCGGAGTAAGTACGATTTTTGCGGCAAACTTATATGGAGTAGATTTTTCTTGGGGGCAAATGCTTATCATAGTTTTAACCGGCACCCTAGGTTCCATTGGCGCTGCCGGCGTACCTGGGGCAGCCGTTATCATGCTGGCTACTGTTTTGCAGTCGGTGGGATTGCCTCTTGAAGCGATTGCCATTATTGCCGGCGTGGATCGCTTCACGGATATGTTTGCCACCTGCCTTAATATAACAGGCGACGCTACCGTAGCCGCCGTCATAAACGAAAATGAGAACAGGCGGGAGATTATGCCATGAATTTATGGTAAACGACAGTAAATTACGAGGAGTGGCGATTAGATTGGCACTACGACAGGGATACGAGTCCTAATGGCGGAAGGCGGGATTTGCTGGTCAGTGAAAGCATACGGCTTATAAGACACTTCCCAATCAAAAGGATTCGCAGATAGTGATTGTGAACGGAGCAGCTTATGCAATGCTGATGGAACGACCTTCTTACAGGATATTTTAGAGAGCAGATATTGAAATTCTTCACCGAATCTTCTCGAAGTCAGGTTCGAATTTATCCTGCAAATTCACAGCCACCAGGTCCGCAGACCATGCCATTTAGGGATCCCGTTGCTGTTTTTTCTTCCGCAAGGATTTTCTCGATGGCTTCCTTCAGTATGGCTGTCGGCTGCGCTCCTGAAGCCGTATATTTCTCGTTGATAAGGAAATCAGAACCACCCGTTGGACGGGTGGTTCTGATTCTTTGTCGCCTTGCAGTATCGACAGGACGACCTTGGTCTTGAATTCGGCTGTGTACTTTTTTCTTGGCATGAATATGACCTCCATTTTGTTCGGTTATTATATCATGCACTCTTAAAATACGAAAAGGCACACCGTATCAGTTCGCTGGGTTGCGCCCTTTCCCAGACTGCCATGGATGAAGCTACCGAAAAACTATCCCAAACTTATCAGGATATTCGTACCGAAATGCTGAATATCATCGATTCTGGTGATGCTGAATACATTTTCGTATTATCAAAAGCATTGTTTGGCTGTTCTCTGGCGGGGAAAAGTCTTTCGGAAACCAAGGAATTGCTGTATCCGCATGTAACGGAAGAAAATTGAGAATAAAGTATCGTTATCAACAAGATGCTACACTAGGACTGATGAGGGGGCTTTGACTATGAAATTAGATCTGTCACTTTTGGTGCAGTTGCAAAGCGCGGCTGAATATTTGCAGCATTGTTATGAGATTCCGCAAACTTTGCCGCAGCTTCCTCTGCCCGATGAGTCTTTCGTTACTCAGTGGCAGGAGGCCAGGGGAAAGGCAGTGCTTGATTTTATGGGGGAAATTTTTTCTCTGCCGGTTGCTGCTTTCCCGTGGGAGCAGGAGGATTTTCTCAAGATTTCCTTTGTCCAGACATTGGGAGGGAGATTGCCAGTGATTGCCACGGGAAGTCATGAGGATTTCCGCGTGATGGAGGCCTTGTTGAATGGTCGGGAGGAGAGGAGCAATCTGCCCCTGACAGTCAATGCTTTTACCATCAAAGCGAAGGCGGAGAAGATTTCCCGTCAATGTGTCCTGCTCCTGAATCGTGCTCCCTACAGCAATATTCCTGCCACCCGATTGGGTCTTGGGGAGGAGGAATGGCTGGATCGCTCCTATCGTCTGCGTGCTGCCCATGAATGTGCCCATTATGAAACTTTGCGCCTTTTTGGCAGCATGAAGAACAATGCTCTGGATGAAATTCTGGCAGATGCCATGGGGCAGTTGGCCGCATTTGGTGATTTCAGTGCCGACCGACAGAGGCTTTTCTTTGGCCTGACCAAGGGAGAGGAAAGCTGCACGGGACGGCTTTCTTTCTACACGAAAAAGGTCCTGCCAGAGGAGCGGGGACAGGTCTACCAGGCCGTGGATCAGGTGCTGGATATCATAGAAGCTGATGTGAAGGAGTTGCTTTCCCAAAAGGCTGGCAATTGGGAACTGCTGACAGGAATAGCTGGAAAGAGCATCGCGTCAAGGCTGGCAACTGCAGGCAGTCATTGAAACAACAATCAAGCGGACGCAGGCCACCTGCCGGTAGCGGAGGTCTGCTGAGATGAGGGGGTCAATTCGGACGAAGGATTAAGGAGGTCAATCCTAACGGTTTCAATTTCATGCTGGACGAGCAGGGAAGAGTGATTTTTTGCCATCACATCGAGTCCGATGATGACAAGGTTTTAACTGATGGCAGCCATGAGACGGGGCAGCCTGTATACTGAAAATATTTCCAGGATCAAGCGGAAGGATGTAAGCGCCTATTTCGGTGAGGCAGAACAATCCGACGACATCACCATGCTGGGACTGAAGTTTTTTGGGGTCCCATTGGCTGAACTGAATGAATAGAGTTGGCATAAAGCCTAAATGTTGTAAAGTACTGTTCTTTTAAGTACAAAAATTAATGTCATTTACTATAGATTGGGGATTTGTTGGAGAGGAAATTTTCTAAAAATGAAAGACAGATGAGAAAAAATTTTTTTGTATGAACAAATGTGAAAATTGTGCTTGACAGGAGCACATTTGCAATGTATTATGTACATTGTTCGTGGACATTTCCTGAACATTCGTTGAAAGACAAATGTATCAGGCACATGTGCCCGTGAAACAAAAAAAGAGAAAGGATAGTGCGTGGATGATAAATGGGGTGGAATGCACCTGGTTTGGCTGTTCGAAGTGCGGCAAGGTGCAACATCATTGCATTTCGACCAATTCCGTGATTGTGTGCAACCATTGTCATAATAAATACTATGCGTTTGTGGAGAAAGGCATAGTCCTGCTTGTCCCTGCCACGAAGGGCATGGATAAGCTGTATGCTAAGGCTTGTGAGGCTTTGACAGGACAAAAAATTGCTGGATAGTGCCTATCTTTCATATTTTTAAAACTAAATAGCAGTGAGGCTTTTGATGGACTAGTCGAACCGCCGGCGGCAGCCATGCCGGATGAGCGGACGGACAGCATCTCTAGCCAAGAGTTTGTCAACGAGGCTGTACTCATAGAAGTGAGAGAAGAGCCCGGCAAAACATTTATTTACCGAGAAGACAGGAGACAGTTGAACTGTATCCCTGTGTTTCCTGATAGGGATTTCCCGGTAAGACTAAATGTTTTGCCGGGCTTTTTTGTTTGCAAAAAAAGTCCAAAGAGAAGTCAAAAAAATCAATATCGTGCCTGAGTTGCAATAGGGCGAAGGATATTCTCATAAGGTCTGCTGTGTCTTTTGTAGGGGGACATTGCAGTCTGGTATAGGGTACCCTTACCTCGTTGCGCCTATTTTCAGGTTAATTTCGTTGGCTTGTGTACTCTGGATGGACACAGAACGCTTTTAGCAGACCCCATTGTATGTCCTTTGCCTTAGCTTGGGGGAAAGGACATCGCCATGAAAATTACCCTGTATTACGAGGACAAAAATCATCCTACTGTACTGGAAGTGCCCGATGAAGAATGTTCTGTGATGGTGGAGACGGACTACAGGCAGCGGCTGGAGGTGGCTGAAGACAAATCATCGGTGTTGCGGAGGTCGGTGCAAGAGATACTGGACGAGGAGGTCAATAAGCCGACTTTTAATAGGAATCGTGCTGAGACACGCCGCCACATACAGATGTCTGCTTTGGAAGGTGATGAAACGCTTTCAGAGATGCCAGATATGTTGGGCGATGGCTATATAGAACTGTACCATGCCATTGGACACCTCCGTCCTGAGCAGAGAGAATTGATAAGAAAAATTTTCTGGGAAGATGTGAAGCAGATTGAAATCGCGCATCAGAAGGAAATTACAAAGGCTTCAATGTCGGACCGTATGAAGCGGATTTACCACAGCCTAAAAAAATTTATGTCAGAGTGAAATTTTTTTTTCAAAACCACGTACTTTTGCGTTTCCCGTGGCTATTAGGTGAAGGGGTAAAAAAATACCGCCCTTTCAGAGGGGGAGAATGCGCTATGAATCATGCGCTAAACATCAAGGTGTCCAAGGAACGTATGAATCGGGGCATCATGGCTTGTCGCCAGCTGACATTACGGGAAAGGTTGCTCCGTTTCCTGCTGGGGAGCCCAGTGAGACTTACCATCGTCGTTCCTGGGGATTCGGTGGATGAGGTGGCAATTAGTAGGAAAGGACGGTAGAAAGACATGGAAACCAAGATCATGATACCTGCCATGCCCATCAGAGGTAAGCCATTTACTCATCAACAGCGAGCCTATAACTTTGTCTGCATTTTATTCGGCTTGGCAGATGGCAAGCAGAGGAGCCGGGGCGTAGCTCTGCTCATGGAGATGGGCTGTGGTAAAAGTTTTGTCAGCGTGGCTGTCACTGGAGCATTGGCGGTGGCGGGCAAAATTAAGCGCGTGTTGGTTGTAGCTCCGCTGTCAATACTCGGAGTCTGGGAGGAAGAATTTGCAAGGTTTGCAGATTTTCCTTATAGCTTGGTAATCCTCAAAGGCAGTGGTACCAAAAAAAGGGAGCAACTGTTAAGGCTCTCAGCGGAAGAATTGCAAATCGTGGTTGTCAACTACGAATCTGCATGGCGGCTGGAAGATGCTCTGAAAGCTTATGACGCTGACCTTATCATTGCCGATGAAGGTCACAAGCTCAAAGAAGGACGTACGGCGCAGTCCAAGGCTATGCACCATTTGGGAGACAGAGCCAGGTACAAGCTCCTATTAACGGGTACTGTCATAACCAATAAGGAGATGGACGTGTTCAGCCAGTATCGCTACCTGAATAAGTCTGTCTTTGGCACCAGCTTTTACGCTTTCCGCAACGCCTACTTTGACATGACAGGCTATTGTGGTTATCTGCCTGTGTTCAAGGAGAGCATGAGGGCGGATTTTCTGCGGCGGTTGCATGCCATTGCTTTCAGAGTTACCAAGGAGGAATGCCTGGACCTGCCGGAGATTACCGAGGAAGTCCGCAAAGTGACATTGGAGCCTAAAGCAGCCGGGGTATACAAAAATCTGGAGAAGGAATCTTATACCCAGCTTGCAGACAGCGAGGTATCAGCGGTGAATGTGCTGACGAGGCTCCTGCGCTTGTCCCAGCTTACCGGCGGTTTTCTGACGGATGACGATGGCAAGGCTCATGCTGTAAGCAAGGCAAAGCTTGAGGCACTTTCGGATGTCATTGACTCTGCCTTGGAGGAAAACCGAAAACTGGTAATCATGGCAAGGTTTGTGGCGGAGATGGATGCCATACAGGAACTGCTGACAAAACGCCATGTAGGCTTTGCATTAGTGCGTGGCGGAGTCAAGAATCGCAGTGAGGAAATCCGCCGTTTCCAGGAGGAAGAGGATTGCCGTGTCTTTGTGGGGCAAATAGTGGCCGCAGGGCTCGGCATCACGCTGACATCGGCTTCCACCATGGTGTTCTTCAGCCTTGACTACTCCATGAGCAATTTTGAGCAGGCTAAGGCGAGGATTCACCGGGTGTCCCAGAAAGATACCTGCCACTATATCTACCTTGTGGCCGAGGATACCATTGACCTTAAGGTGTTAAAAGCACTGCGGGACAAGGCAGACCTAGCCAGGATGCTGGTGGATGACTATCGGAAAGGGCTGAACCCTTTCAAAAATTGAGAAGCGAGGTGACAAGTATATGGACAATGTACAGATTCTACAGATGGCTGACCAGTACAGGACCATGCAGGAGCAAAAGAAGGAACTGGATGCTCGGGTAAAATCTCTGAGTGAGGAAATTCGGAAGCTGGACTTGGCATTATCCGATGCCATGGCCGAGGCAGAACTCGACCGCTTTTCACGCAACGGTACCACCTTTTACTTAAAGAGCAGGCTCTTTGCTGCTCCGGTGGCAGGCAAGAAAGAAGACATGATGAGGGCGCTGAAGGCCAACGGCTACGGCAGCATTGTGACGGAGACTGTCAATGCCAACACGCTGGCGTCCTTTATCAAGGAGCAACGGGAAATGACCGGCAAAGAGGTACCTGAGTGGCTGGGAGATACAGTCAACACTTTTGAGAGGATTTCCGTAGGAATGCGTAAGGCATAAATTCTAGGAGGCATTACATTATGGCAAACATGGAAAACAAAGAAAAGGCAATGGTTGAGACTGAGAGCGTTGCAGTGACCAAGGGCTTTGCAGCAATGGCAGGCAGTAACATTTTGGAAGAAGCCATGGCTGAGGACTGTCAGGGGCTGGAGTTCCGCTTTGACAGAGTAAAGATCCCTGCCGGTGGCGGCACGGCCTTTGAGGTTCCATCTGATGATGGGGAAGGCACTGACATGGTGAAAGATATTGTGGGAGTCATTGTCTACAACCACCCTGCATATGCGTATTATGCGGACAAGTATGCCGGTGGCAATAATCCGCCGGACTGCGGCTCATTTGATGGTGTGACAGGCATCGGCAATCCTGGTGGCAAATGCGATGAGTGTCCCTGCAATAAGTTCGGCAGTGCAGATGGACAGGGCAAGCTGTGCAAGAACAAGCGCATGCTCTATATCCTGCAGGAAGGCGAGCTTTTTCCCATCGTTATGACCCTGCCCACCGGCTCTTTGCGGAGTTTCACCAAATTCGTGAAAGCCAATCTCTCCAAGGGCAGGAAGCTGAACCAGGTGGTAACACGCATTTCCTTGAAGAAGGCCAACAATTCTGCGGGGATTGTCTTTTCCCAGGCAGTTTTTGCTTTTGATCGCGTCCTGACAGCTGAGGAGCGGTCAGTAGTAGCTGATGTGACAAAGTCCGTGAAAGAGTACTCAGGAAGCCTTCATCCCGCTACTATGGCAGGTTTGAATGATGAGCCTATGGTGGACTTCGAGACCGGGGAGACTATCCAGCCGTTGAAGTAACTGTCAAGTTTTAAGGCAGGCCGAGGGGATGGCTCCCCTTGGCTTTGCACATAGGAGTGAAGACATATGGGGAGTGATAACCAATGAACACAAACTATCAATGCGTCACAAAAGTGGCAGATATCATAGATTACATAGGAGGCAGCAGTCTGGTGGCTTTTGACTTTGAGACAGCCCCGGATGAAGGCTATCGGCAGGATGAGAAGGCGGCCTTAGACCCAGCCAAGGCACATATTGTTGGCTGCTCATTTTCGGTGGAGCAGGGGACGGGAATTTATGTCCCCGTGGCTCATAAGGTCGGCAGCAACGCCTGTGTATCTGAGTTCTATGCTTTCCTGGCGGAGTTCCTGACTGATGCCAGCATTACGAAGATTGCCCACAACATTGCCTTTGAGGCCAATATGGCTTATGCCAGAGGGATAGTGATTCAGCCACCTGTGTATGACACCATCTGCGCGGCTCAGATGACACTGAAAAATGACTATGAGTTCCGCAAGCTCCACGAGTGTGGCTTGAAACATCTGGCCCAGGAACTTCTGGGTGAACCTTTGCCTACCTTTGCCAGTGTCACCGCTGGCAGACATTTTGATGAACTGTCAGCCCAGGACGTTGAAACGGTTCGTTATGGTGCGGCAGATTCAGACTTTGCCCTGCGGCTTTATTTTCTCTTTAATGAGTGGTTCGACAGATATCTCCCCAAGCACAGATACATCGTGGAGAATCTGGAATCTCCTACGGCTGTATATCTGGGCATCATGAAGAACAATGGCATCCCCGTTGACCTGCCGCTTATGCTGGAGCGTAAGACAGAAGCCGAGGCAGAGATGGCCTGGCTAAGGGAAGAAATCCAGGACATCATCGGCGAGGTAAATATCGGGGCTAACTGTTCCACCAAGGCATTCAAGGAATATCTCTACAAGGAGCAGGGTCTGCCGGTACTCAAAACCACCGGTACCAATCGTGAGGCGGCTGACGATATGACCATGATTCTCTTGAAAGAATGGTGCGACAAGAATCGCCCGGAACTATCTCGGCTCTTTACACTAGTGCAGGAATACCGCAAGTGGGGCAAGCTCAAGAGCACCTACATTGACGGCTACATGAAATATGTAAACAGCGTCACGGGGAGAATTCATCCGGATATTTTCGCTCTTTCCACAGATACGGGCCGCATGAACTGCCAGAGGCCGAATTGCCAAAATTGTCCCCGTAAGACCAACGATCCCATTGGCGTGAGGAACTTCATCAAGGCACCGAATGGCCATCTGATTCTTTCTCTGGATTTTTCGCAGATAGAGCTTCGTGTGGGTGCCTTTTACTGTCGTGACGAACGTATGCTGGACACCTATCGCAAGGGTGGTGACATCCATGCAGCCACCACCTCGGTTATCTTTGGGGTGACCTATGAGGAGGCAAAGGACAAGCACAGGGAGGGATATAAGGAGCAACGCACCATCGCAAAGAACTGCAACTTCGGTACCTTCTATGGATTGTTTCCCAAGGGGCTGCAGCAGACTTTGAAATTTAAGGCCGGGGTAGATAAGAGCTATGACGAGTGCGAAGCCATCATACGCAATCTGAAAACCGGATACAAGGGGCTGTCCGTCTGGCAGGAGGAAACCAAGGTGCAAGCAGCCCGGAGACTGTATTCCGAGACCTGGCTTGGGAGGCGCAGGTACCTGCCAAATATCCGCAGTGACAACTGGGGCATGAAGTCCTTTGCCGAAAGGTGCGCCTTGAACACGCCGATTCAGGGCACGGCAGCAGATATTTTGAAGCTGGCCATAGTGAGGATCCTGAGAGGTTTGCCGGAGCGCCCTTGGCTGAGACCTATCCTGCAGATACATGATGAGCTGACCTTTATAGTTCCTGCTGAGAAGCTTGATGAGTCTGTAGCCTTTATCCGTGGCTGCATGGAAGAAAAGCCTTTCCCAGAGTTTGACCTGCCGCTTATTGCCGAAGCATCAGTCGGCCAGACATTTGGGACCATGGAAGAGATAGATGATTAAGGACAAGGTGAGGTGCTGCTGGCAGCGGTATAGCCACCCGCCGTAAAGAAAAGTTGTCGTGAGAAAGGATAAGCGTATGAAAACATATATGAATTACGAGCACTATGCCGACCCCACTGCCGGGGCTGCGGTGAGCAAGATTATGGGTGAATACCACAGGGAGAGGAGGCTGCACGTTTCGGCTAAATATCGCAGGAAGGTTTATGTGGCTTCGAAATATGCCGGGGATATCGGGCTTAATGTAAAAAATGCCGTGAGGTACTGTCGTTATGTGATAAATCAGGGCTATATACCCATAGCCAGCCACCTGCTCTATCCGCAGATCCTGGATGACAGCAATCCTGCTGAGAGGGAGCTGGGGCTGCAGTTCGGTCTCGCTCTGCTGGCTATTTGCGATGAAGTCTGGGTGTTTGGCGAAGTGTCCAAGGGCATGGCGGCAGAGATAGAAGAGGCAGCAAGGCTCAGTAAGCCGGTGAAATTCATCAAGGGGGCTTGGGCGTGAAAGTAACGGCAATGGATGTACTTGGCAGTTTGTTTAACCCAACGGAGACCGTCTGTTTCCGGGTTTTCGAGGACAGGAAGGAGGGGCTTTTCCACGGTGCCAAGCTGGAATGCGAGTGTGGCAAATACATGGGCATCGAAGAGACCTTGAGACAGCACAATGAGAAAAATCGGGGCATCTTCTTTGTGGTCAACTATGGAGGTCACGATGATGCTGCCATAACACGCATCAACGCCCAGTTCTTTGAGATGGACAAGGGCACCTTTGAGGAACAGCAGGCCAAGATTGATGCTTTTCCATTACAGCCCTCTATGGTGATAAAGACCAGGAAATCCCTGCATGTCTATTATTTCGTGGAAAGCACGGCAACGGTGGAACGTTTTCGTGGGATACAGCAACAGCTGGTAAAGCACTTTGATGGCGATCCCATGTGTGTCAACGAATCCCGTGTCATGCGACTGCCAGGGTTCAACCACTGCAAGGCAGAGCCTGTCATGGTAGAATGCGTTAGCTTCCATCCGGAGCGGAAATACACCCAGGAACAGCTATCCGAGACACTTCCTGAACTTGACGAAAGGGTCGTGGAGAAAAAGAGTGGTGCCAACAAGGGGCTGGATATAATAATGCGTTCCTGCGATTTTCTGAAGCATTGCAGGGATGATGCGACCAGTCTTTCTGAACACGACTGGTATGCCATGATTACTAACCTGGCACCATTTGCCGGAGGTGCGGCCCTTATCCATGAGATGTCTGCACCCT
>JAGBLH010000156.1 GCA_017635515.1 Selenomonas sp. | reverse complement strand
GTTGAGATACTGGCATACGCAGATAATATATCCGTCAGATGCTCTGGCATGGTAAACTTCAATGTAGAGGATGTGCTCACCACGATAGGCGATGAACTTTTCCGCTGTGACTTCCGGCAGGTTATTATATCCGGCACCCACGCCCCAGCCGCCGATATAAATCTCCCCCACCACCCCAACGGGCAGCTCGTTGCCATCAGTATCCACCACATATTCCGTCACCCCTGGCGTGGGACGGCCCACGGTGATGCGGTCCTCCTGAGCCAGGTCATGCTCATTGCAGGAAATGGTGATTTCCGACGGTCCGTAAATATTCATAGGATGGGGCACCAATTCCTTGAGGGCCTCCAGCAGCTTTTCCGGATATTTCTCCCCGCCGCAGATCACCAGCTTGCCGTAAGTCTTGAGGGCCCGGCGGAAGGACTCCGCCCCCAGCAAGGTCTGAATCCTCGAAGGCACATCGCTGATGACATCAGCCTTGGTTTCCATCATCCGCGCCGCCAGCAGATCGGCGTTGTTGCACTCCTCCTCACTGGCAAAATAAACGGTCAGGCCATTGGCCAGGGCCAGGGAATACCCCATCACGGACATATCGAAGGACAAGGTAGTGATGCAGGCGTAAACCGAGCAGCAAGACCGCAGAGTATTGACCATCTCCTTATGCGGCAGATCAGCCACATAATGCGCCACGCCGCCATGGGTGAGCATGACGCCCTTGGGGCGCCCTGTAGAGCCGGAAGTATAAATAAAGTAAGAAATATCCTCCTGACTGAGGGCCACATGGGGCTTCGCATCATCCGTTTCCCGCAGGAGCTCCTCGATGTCCAAGGCGCACCTGCCGGCAAACCGCGGGAGCATATCCGCCGTCGTAATGACGAATTTGGCCTCAGAATCCTCGATGACCATATTCACCCGCTCCGCAGGATAAGCTGGGTCAAAGGGAATATAGCCCAAGCCAGCCTTGCTGACACCGTAGAAGGCAAAAAGCGCCCTGGAGGTGCGGGGCAGAAGAATCAGCGCCCTGTCCCCCACCTTGGCCCCCCTCTTGAGCAGGGCGTTGGCCACCCGGTCGGTAATACTGTCAAATTCTCCATAGCTGAAGGTTCCATCAGCAGCAATCAAAGCCGTGCGCTCCGGGTGCTTGGCCGCAAATCTCTCCATGTCAGAAAAGAAGAAGGTATCCCGGGGAATCTCCGCTTCTTCAGGCACCGTATGGAAGCTCTCCAGCAAGCGCTGCTCCGCCTCATCCAGCAGGGAAATGCTGCGCAGCTGTTCCTGGCCATTTTCTGCAAAGCGACGAATCACCGTGCGGCAGTAGCGCCCTATATTCGCTATGAGCTCAGCGGAATAGAGGGAATCATCATACACGATTTCAAGCACGGGGCCATTTTCGCCATCAATGACCTGCACATCCAGGGGAATTGCGGCTCCGGCAGCTTTTCCTCACGGACAGACAGCAGCCCGGGCATCTCCCAGCCTTCGCCCTGCCCTTGCCGACTGATAAGGCCGCGCTGATAGGCGTACATCAGTTCTACGGAATAATCCCACTTGTCTGCCACCTGCGCGAAGGGATACTCCTCATGGGCAAGGGCCGCCGCCAGGCCTGCGGCAGTGTCCTTGATATACTCGTCAACGCTTCCCCCGCCCAGCTTGGAGGCCAAAGGCAAAGTATTCACGAACATGCCATAAGTATCTGCAAACCTGGCATCGCTCCTGCCCGAAGAAACAGTAGAAATATATACCTGGTCGGAGTTTGTGAGCCTGGCTGTCACATAATAGAGCGCTGCCAGGAAGAACGCAGCTTCCGAAACACCCGTACGCTGCACGGCCCTATCCACCAGCTCCTGGGAAATTTCCGTCTGCACGCGGGCGGCCCTGCCGGGGAGCTCGGACTTCGGCAAATCCGGCGTCAGCCGCGAAGGGGACTCATAATCGGCAAAAAGCTCCCCGAAATAGGCATCAAACTCTTTTGCCTCCTCACCGGCAAGGAATTCCCGTTGCTGCAGCGCGAAATCAGCATAGCTCACCCTTTCTGCAGCGCAGGATTTTCCCTTGAGCTCTGCTGCCAAATCTTGCAGGAAGAGATTCACAGAAAAGCCATCAAAAATCAAGTGATGGCAGTCCATGTATAAATACAGGGCCCTCTCCGTGCGCAGGAGCTTGAGGACATAAAGGGGTGGCCTGTCCAAGCGAAACGCCACCGGAGAATGAAGCATCATTTCCTGATATTCCCCCTCTGTCAGCTCCTGATAAACAATCGGGAAATCCTGCTGTTCATTTTTGACAGCCATGACCTCATGCCCCACCACATCAAAGTGAATCTGCAGGGACGGATGGGCTGCTAGCACCCGCTGAAGAGCCGCGGCAAGGTCTTTCTCATCTGTATCCCGGGAAAATTCCAAGGTAAAGGGGAGATTGTAGACGGTGCTTTCCGGATTCTTCATGCACTCCATGTAAACGCCCATCTGCGCCGCGCTGAGGGGATAAGAAGTCCAGGCCTCGCTCCTAGGAACCGCCGAGGCCATTGCGGACTTTTGGGGGTCCATCCATGCCCGCAAGAGCTCATTTTCTACCCCCAGCAGGCTGATGCCCTTGAACTTTTTGGCGGGAATGCTGATGCCATACTGCTTGTAGATCAGCGCCGAAAGACGGATGAAGCCAATGCTGGTCACCCCTGAGAGTTCCAAAGGAAGGCCCACAGGCACGTCATCATGGCCGATAATCTCCCCCACCAGCTGCCTCAGCTTTTCTTCCAGGATGTTGGCCGGATGGCTGTCCGCCTCCATCTCGGCGCCCATCAGCTCAGGCACCGGCAGGGCCCGGCGATTCACCTTGCCGTTTTGATTCAGGGGAATCTTATCCAGCTGCACAAAAGCCTCCGGCACCATATAAGGCGGCTTGCGCTCGCCGATGAATTCACCGATGGCCTTCGTATCCAGTTCCTTGTCTCCCACCACATAAGCCGCGATGAATTTTCCGCCGCCAGGATGGTCAAAGGCTGCTGCCGCTGCATCTTTCACCCCGGGAAATTCCCGCAGCACAGCCTCCACTTCCGAAAGCTCTATGCGGAACCCCCTGACCTTCACCTGGCCGTCTTTCCGCCCCACGAACTCTACATTGCCATCGCGGCGATAGCGCACCATATCTCCTGTGCGATAAACCCGGCCATAGTCCGCCCCGGCTCCGAAGGGACTCCGGATAAAGACCTCTGCTGTCTTTTCCGGCCGATTGAGATAGCCTCCCCCTACCTGCGGGCCGGCCACCCACAGTTCTCCGCAAGCGCCGGGGGGCAGTCTCTTCCCGTTCCTGTCCACGATGTAAAGCCTGACATTGTCCAAAGGCTTGCCGATGGGAATATTGTTTTCGACTTCTTCGACCTTGTAAATCGTGGTAAAGATCGTGTTCTCCGTGGGGCCATAGGCATTATAAAAGGCATACTTCCTGGGCGGCTCAATTTTTATCAATTTTTCACCGCCTGCCGTCAGGCATTTAAGGCTGCTGTTTTCCATTTCATGAGCGAACTGCCATGCCACCTGGGTCGTCATGAAAGCATGGGTAACCCTGTGCTTCTCAAAGCAGGCATTCATGCCCGCCAGGTCAAAACGCATTTCTTCATTGACGATATAGACAGCTGCGCCACATGCCAGTGCGGGATAAGTGTCCATCATAGCAGTCACTGCGATATGCACAGCCAAACACAGCTTTTCCGTCCCGGATATGCACTTCAATACACAGACGCGCCGGAGAATCAGACGCAGGCAAGGAGGCGGAATCCTTTTTTTCCCCGCTGTTCTCCTCTGCAGGAACTTCTCCCTGATAGGCAAAAACCAACTCGGCTGTCAGGTCATATTCATGGGCGATATCCACAAAGGAGAACCCGGCATGGGCCATGCTGGCACTGAGCTGCTGTCCCATGCGGCCAATGAAAGCGACAATGCTTTCCTTATCCTCAACTGTGAGCAGCACAGGAAATGTCTTTTCAGGCAGCGTTGCAGTCTGCGCTGAACCGGCAGTGTTCCTGCCGTCATGAATGGTGGCGTAAAAAGCCTCATCCCTGCCTGTAAACTTAGTCAGCACATAGGCAAAACAGGCGTTGAAGAAAGCTTTTTCCGTAAAATCGTGCTGGGCGCAGAACTCTTTGACCGCCTGGACATCAACATCCGAGCTCCAGAAAAACTGCGCCTTGCCCTCTGCCTTGCCTTCAACATCGTCCAAAGGAAGCATATCCTTATCCATACCGGCAAGAAGATTGCCATAATAAGCTTTTGCCTCAACATAGGCATCGTCAATATCGCGCAACGAAATAGAAGTGGATTTACCAGCAAGCATTTTTTCCATAGCTTATTCCCTTTCTATCGAACGATCCCCGCCATCCTTTACAGCCATATCTTTCAAAAGGTTACATTTTTTGCTTACTTCGCTGATACGCAGGTTGCGGTTCGTCTAAACAGTCACCACTTCTCCAGCATATGCTGCACCAGCCGCGCAGAGTTCTTGGCCGCTTCCTTCTGGAATTCCTCGAAGCTCACATGGGCGCTGCCGTCTGCCTTGTCGGAGATGGCGCGCAGGATTACAAAGGGCAGGTGGTTGGCATAGCAGACCTGAGCGATGGCGGCACCTTCCATTTCGGCGCAGGTTCCGTCAAACTCGGTGATGATGCGGTCTTTGGCTTCCCTGGAGGAGATGAACTGGTCGCCTGAGCAGACACGGCCCTCCATGGCCCTGATGCCCGGCAGGGCTTCCTTGACAGCGGCGAGGGCTTTAGCCCGCAAGGTCTCATCTGCTTCAAAGGCCACTTTGCCCGTGAAGGGAATCTCGCCCTTCTTGAAACCGATGACCTCCACGGTGAAGTCGTGCTGGACGGCATCTCTGGAAATCACCAGATCCCCCACCTCCAACTTGTCGCTGAGCGCCCCGGCTACGCCGGTGTTGATGATATGGGTGACCTGGAAATCATCCACCAGAATCTGGGCGCAGATGCCCGCATTGACCTTGCCAATGCCGCACTGCACCACTACCGCCTCCACAGCCCCCAACCTGCCCTCGCAGAACTCCATGGAAGCCTTGCTCTCCTTGCGGCTAGTGTCCAGGGCGGCCTTGAGAGCCTCCACTTCCGATTTCATAGCACCGATGATGCCTATTTTCATATATCCTGCCACCTCTTCTTAATACAATAAAATGCTCGTTTCTTGTTCCCATTCAAGCGTCTGCTTATTTTTCAGCCTTCACAATGACTAACACTGGCAACTCAATGTCAAAAGGTTGCTTATTCATCCTGCCAGTGAATGTTCTTGAACAGATACAATTATATTTTCCTTATTCTTGTTGGTTTCCCATAGCGTCAAGGCATACTGCATTCCCAACCAACTTTCCACCGAAGTATTCGTTGCAGCAGCAATACGGATTGCCAGTTCCGGGCTTAGAGAGCACCTCTGGTTTATGAACGCAGATAATGTCTTTCTCGATACCCCCAGAAGTTCTGCTGCCTTGGTAACGCTTATCCCCAAAGGGATCAACACATCCTCTTTGAAGACCTCTCCAGGGTGGGGCGGCTTGACTTGTGAATCAATATAGCTATTCATGTTAATACACCCTCCTTCATTTAGTGGTAGTCCCAATAATCAACCAGTATGGCATCAGTTCCTTCAAAATAAAATGTCACACGCCAATTACCGTTGACTGTCACAGACCACATGCCTTCTTCCTGTCCTGAAAGTTGATGAAGCCTGTATCCTGGCAAATTCATGTCTTGCGGGGCTGTGCTAAAATTCAGCCTAGATAGAATGCGTCTGAGTTTTGAGGCATGGGCTGGCTGTATCCCCTTTAATGAACCAGTGATATAAAAGTCCTTTAGCCCTTTATGTCTGAATGATTTTATCATGATTTGATTATAACCTGTAACGTTATAGGTGTCAATCACATTGCCCGTAAATAAAGTGACACTTGTCCTTTGTTTTGCTATACTATTCACATAACAATCCTTTTCAAGGGAGTGACAGTTATGGGCAAGCATTTTTCAGAGGATTCCCGGGTGAAGATTCCGGCCCTGGTGCATCTTTCCCGGCTGGGGTATCAGTACCTTTCCACCAAAGAAATCCGTACGCAGGTACACAAGAGCACCAATATCTCCCCCCCTCCCTGCTAAAGGCTCTGAACAAGCATCAAAAAGGCAACAGGAAAACCGCCACCTAACGGCTCTCCGTGACTTCCTTCTTCCCCTGCTGATGAATGGGCAGGTGGGGTTCAAAAATCCCACATCCCCAAATACAAAGGAGGCTCCCTATGAACCTTGACACCTCCCTGAAAGACGAAATCTGCCGCTATGCTGCTCTCAATGACATCCACAAAGTCATCCTCTTCGGCTCCAGGGCCCGTGGCACTAACAAGGAACGCAGTGATGTGGATTTGGCCGTGTCTGGCGGCAACCCCCGCAGATTCCATTCCGACCTTGAAGAACGGGCAAGAACCTTGCTGTTTTTTGACGTAGTAGACCTGGACAACCCTCACTTGTCACAGGAACTCTTGCAAGAGATACAGAAAGACGGTGTAACCATCTATGAAAAAATTTGACAATTTTTCCAAGGCACTGGACAACCTTATCGGCAGCAACGACTACCAGCCCC
>JAGBLH010000155.1 GCA_017635515.1 Selenomonas sp. | reverse complement strand
GTGGAAGCCGGAGGCAATGCAACTGTCAATGTGAGCGGCGGCAACCTCGAGATGGGGGATATGACAGCCGGAGGCAACGCCGGTATCACTGTGAGCAAGGGTGATGCCAACATAGGCAGTGTGGAAGCCGGAGGCAATGCAACTGTCAATGTGAGCGGCGGCAACCTCAACGTGGGGGATATGACCTCTGGAGGCAATGCCGGTATCAGCGTAATTGAAGGGAATCTGACGGCAGATGATATCCGGGCTGGAGGCAGCGCCGGCGTGACGGTGCAGAACGGCAACATCCGGATGCATGATGTGACCGCTGCCGAAGACGCAGAGGTTCACAGCCAGGGCTATGGCAATATCAATGCCAACAACATCACTTCAGGTGAAGTCACCCATGTGTCGCTGGCCAACGGAGACCTTTTCCTGAATTTGGCAGAAGGCAGGGCTGTGCTGCTGCAGATGGAGAATAATACAGAAGCCTCCAGAGTGAACCAGGTGCGGGCCAATGCCAGCGGCGGCCCCGCCCCGGATGTCACTATGACGGGGAACTTCATTCAGATTGGCTCCCTTGCTGCCAAGGGTGGAGACGCTGTCTTCGAACTTTCGGCCCAGGGAGCTGGCAATCAGAAGCTCATCGGCGGCAGCTTCTATGTAGGCAGCCTCCGCTCCAGTCGTGGCTCCCACATGCCGAGCCTTTGGGCCAACCGCGGACATGTCCGGGTGGATGAAGGAGACCTGGCCTTGGCTGATGTGCTGGCGGTGGACAAGATCCATTTGGAAAATGAGCAGACGGATCTGGCAGTCTACGGGCGCACACCCACCAGGGATGGGGAGCAGCTGGCCTACTGGAATGATCTGGGACAGGCATATGGCAGGGAGAGAGCCTTCCAGCTTTATGGAGACGGAAGGGTCAGAACCAGCCGGGCCATCCTGATCGATGCAGGCAGGAATCTGAAGAAACTCTACGGCGACAACCTCAGTGTGGTGGATATGATGCGGGAGCGTCTGACCGGCAGGCATGGCAAGTTCACCTTCGACAGCAGCTTGCTGACAGAGCCGGGCAGAGCCCTGCGGCAGCCTGTGTTCTTCGACCTGGAAGCTGTAGACAGTGCCCTGCGGCAGCAAGGCGCAGCTGCTGAGGAAATCGTAGTAGAGTAAAGAGATGTTTTAGGGAGATGAAGCGAAGATGAACAAGAAAGCAGAAGCGTTCAAGAAGTACCTGGAGGAAAAAGACATCAAATCCTTTGAGGTTGAGGAATTGGAGGGAGATGAACAGAAAACCGCAGTGTTCCGTTCCTACATCACCACGGAAGGGCAGCAGCTGCCTACGCTGGTGATCCTGGATGAGAGCATTTTCGCCCTGCTGCGGGTGCAGATTGCGCCCAGGGCCCTGGCAGAGGAGAACCAGCTGGAGCTCTTGAAGAAGGTCAACGAGGAAACCTCTGCCTACAAGCCCTTCAAGCTTTATCTGAACAAAGATGGGGACTTGATGCTGGAGGTGTGCCTGGTGATTGAGGAGGAGCTGAAGGGGGATTCCATCTATGCCATGTTTGCCCTCATCATCGACTACCTGAATGACAACTACAGGAAATTCATGAAATGTATATGGCAGGGGAAGTAAGACGGGGATGCAGCAAGCCGCATCTAGGCATATTGGAAGCAGCCCCCACCCCCGCCCCCATGGGGGCGGACATGTGGCGTAAGCAATGCTGATTGTGTCGTTGCCATAGAACTCTGGAGAAAAAGCAGGCCCCGGGAGGATGCGAGAGCATCTGCCCGGGGCCTGCTTTTTCTCCTGCTTGACCAATTGCCCCTAATCTGCTACCTTTAATAAAGAAATGTTTTGACAATACAGGGGAGGAAGCCACCATGAAGATTGCAATGGCCAATGACCACGCCGGTACCCAGCTGAAGAGGGAAATCAAGGCCTATCTGGAAAGGGAGGGCCATGAGGTGCAGGACTTCGGCACCTATGATGAGGAGTCCTGCGACCTGCCGGATTTCGTCTATCCTGCGGCTCTCGCTGTGGCCAAGGGGGAGTGTGACCGGGGTATTTTCGTGGACGGAGTGGGCTACGGCAGCGCCATGATTGCCAACAAGATAAACGGCATCTATGCCGTGGTGTGCCAGGATCCCTTCTGTGCCCAGCTGGCCCGTGAGCACAACGACTCCAACGTGCTGTGCCTGGGGGGCAAGATCATCGGCGGGGCTATCGCCCTGGAGACGGTGAAGAAGTGGATGCACACAGAGCCACTGACGGCGGAGAAATACCGCCGCCGGGTGGAGAAGGTGAAGGAAATAAATAACAGGCACTGCGTGGAGGTCAAGTGAGGTCCGCAGGGCTGAGGAGGCTCGTGCTGGCAAGCTTGCTGGCAGGGGCCTCTTTGGCTATGACGGCAGAAGTCGGGGCTGCGCCTGAGGCAATGACCCTGCAGGTGGGGGCAGTCACCACCAAGGAGGAAGTGCCCTTGGGCTACCAGTGGGATAGGGAGTGGCTCCTTCAGGACAGCTACCTATACAATCACGGCCTGGCTCGTATCTGCGGGGCCATCTCCTCCACGGTATATTTGCAGGGTGAGGGGTCCCTGACCCGCTTGTGGAGCGACCTGGGAGGTGATGGCAGCTCGGTGCGGGACTACCATTACCCGCGGGTGGAGCCGGAGTATAAGGACAAGTGCGGCTATTCTTTCGGCCTGATGGATCTGTCCCAGGGGGAAAAACTGGTCCTGGTGGCCATACGTGGTACGGAAGGGCAGCAGGAATGGCTGAGCAACCTGAACATTGCCGATTCCACCCGCAGGAAAGGGCGTTATCATGAAGGCTTTGAAAAAGCCGCCCGCCTGGTGCTGCAGGATCTCGGCGCCTATTTGCAGGAACAGGGGGTGGAACAGGACAGGGCTGCTTTCCTGGTCACAGGCCACAGCCGGGGGGCGGCGGTGGCAGATTTGCTGGGGGCTTTCCTGGACAGGAAGGAACCGGCTGCAGATGGCAGCATCATTGCCACTGAGCCAGGCAGGGTCTACACCTACACCTTTGCCACCCCCAGCAGCTGCACGGTGATCGGCGAGCGCAGGGCCGCTCTCTACCGCAATATCTTCAATATCATCAATCCAGAGGACGCAGTGCCGGAGTTGCCCTTCAAGGGAGGCTCCTGGGACTATAACAACATTGGCGTGAATTTCTACCTGCCTACCGCCACCAAGCTCAAGGGGGACATGAAGCGCTATGGAGAGCTCACAGCCAAGATGTCCGTGCCCTTTGCCCAGCTCACGGGCAGGCAATTCCAACCGATGCCAGGCAGTGAAGATTTCGCCCGCGCTGTCAAGAATCTGCAGTGGGCAGTAGGTTCTGTGGAAAGGTTCTACAAACGCAGGGGAAAGCTGGGGCACACTGCCATGGTGAACTTCATCAAGAGGTCTTTGCCGGAGACAGGTGAGGTCAGTGGCAAGGGCTTTACGGAAATGCTGGCGGAAAAGAATGATGAGGCGGCTCTGGCCGTCATGAATATGCACTCGGCAGATACCTACAACGCCTGGATCCTTGCGGGAGAGCCGCAGGAAATCTACATGAGGGGCACCCCTACCCGCTGCCGTCTGCGGGTTGAAGGCGGGGGAGACAAGCTGGTGGAGCTGAAGTCTTTGCAGGGAAACTTGCCCTTGGAAATAACCCTTGCCCTGCCGGGAGGCGAGGAAGTTGCCACTTATAAAGACGGAGAAACAATCCAGCAGGCTCACGCCGTGAACCCGGAGCTGAAAGCCTACATCCGCACGGCCTCCTTCACAGTGCCAGAGGGAGAAAAACTGGAAGTCAGGTTAAAGGCCCCGGAGGAGGGGCAGAAGATTGCCTTCGAACTTTCCACCACCCTGGAGGCCAATGGGGAAAATGGGCTGGACAAGCACCAACGTCCCATATCTGCGGCCAGGAAGGCCCTGAAGCCGGGGGAAACGGTGAGGTTCCTGATCAACAACAGGCGGGCCAGGGAAATAAGGAACTGAGGGACAAAGCAAGCCCTTTGGTGCTTGCCTTGATTTTTTGCAGGATTTCGTGTACTATGTGGACTGAGAGTGCAGTACCATTAATGAAAGTAGTTCAATCATAAATTTTTTCAATGATAGGGGGCTCCATATGAAGCGCGTTTCTGTTGAGCTGGTGCCGCGGGAAGAAGAAAGTCTGCGGGGAGAATTGGAACTCTTGAAGAAGTATCAGGGACAGGTGGATGTCATCAATATCCCTGACCTTTTGAGGCTGCCGCTGCGCAGCTGGGAGGGGGCGGGCATTGCCCAAGATTATTTCAATGCCGCCATGCCTCATATCAGGGCTATGGATATAGACCTTGACAGGGAACTGCCCATGAAGGAGTACCTCAGGGAGCACCGCATCACCGAGGTGCTGGTCATCGAGGGCGACCCGCCCCAGGATATGCTCCATGAAGTCTATCCCACCCAGAGCACGGATGTCATCCGCAAGTTCCGTGCGGAAATGCCTGAGGTGAAGGTCTATGCGGGCATTGACCAGTACCGTTCCTCCATGAAGGAAGAACTTTACAGGACGCGCCGCAAGAAGCAGGCGGGGGCGGCAGGTTTCTTCACCCAGCCCTTCTTTGACCTGCGTTATCTGGAGGTCTACGCGGATATGCTGGCGGGGCTGGAAGTTTACTGGGGCGTGTCTCCTGTCATGAACAGCCGCTCCCAGAGCTATTGGGAGCGGAAGAACAATGTGATCTTCCCCAAGGATTTCCGCCCGGATCTTACGTGGAGCGTAGACTTTGCGAAAAAAGTCATGGACTTCGCCGAGCGCACGGGCAGCAGCCTCTATGTCATGCCCATCAAGACCAATCTCGAAGCCTATCTGGCTGGTATATTTGGATAAGGAATAAGCCTGCTCCCAGAGGACAGGCTGGAATAAACCTATCTTGTGTTTAGGAGAGTGCTAAATGTTTAAGATTCTGAAGAAAGAGGAGTGGTCTCCCAGCGTTTTCGCCATGGAGATTGAAGCCCCCCGTGTGGCCAGGAAAGCCAAGGCTGGTCAGTTCATCGTCCTGCGGGTGGATGAAGAAGGGGAGCGCATCCCTCTCACTATTGCTGATTTCAATCGTGAGACCGGCGCTGTGCTCATCGTGTTCCAGGTCATCGGCGCTTCTACCATGAAGCTGGCTGCCCTGAATGCCGGGGATTCCATCGTGGATTTCGTGGGGCCCCTGGGCCAGCCCTCCGAGATTGAGAAGTTCGGCACCGTGGTGGTAGTGGGGGGCGGCATCGGCGTGGCTCCTACTTATCCCATTGCCCGTGCTATGAAGGAAGCAGGCAACAAGGTCATCGCCATCATGGGCGCCAAGACGAAGGATATCCTCATTATGGAAGAGGAGATGAAGGCTGTCACCGATGAAGTGGTAGTTACTACCGATGATGGCTCCTACGGCATGAAGGGCTTCGTCACCAATGCTGTGCAGGCTTTGGTAGACCGCGGGGAGAAGATTGACCAGATCACCGCTATCGGCCCGGTCATTATGATGAAGAGCGTGGCAGATGCCACCCGGAGCCTGGGGATCCGCACTATTGTCAGCTTGAACCCCATCATGGTAGACGGCACCGGCATGTGCGGCGGCTGCCGTGTGCAGGTAGGGGATGAGACCAAGTTTGCCTGCGTGGACGGGCCGGAGTTTGACGGACATCTGGTGGATTTCAAGGGCCTCATGAGCCGTCAGCGCATGTATCGCGACCTGGAAAGCCAGGAAAAGGATCATGTGTGCAATATCGGTCTGGACAGATAAGCGGAGGTAAGCTAAATGGCTCTTTCTTTGGAAAAACATAAAATGCCTGTGCAGGACCCCAAGGTCCGCGCACATAATTTTGATGAAGTAGCTTTGGGCTACGATGAGGAAACGGCGGTAGCCGAGGCAGAGCGCTGTCTGCATTGCAAGGTGCCCCAGTGCCGCAAGGGCTGCCCGGTGTCCATCGACATCCCCACCTTCATCGGCCACATCAAGGAGAGGAAGTTTGACGAGGCCATCAAGACCATCAAGGAGTCTAACGGACTGCCTGCTGTCTGTGGCCGTGTCTGCCCCCAGGAGAACCAGTGCGAGAAGATGTGCATCCTGGCCAAGAAGGGCGAGTCCGTGGCCATCGGTCGCCTGGAGCGTTTTGTGGCTGACAGGGCCATGGAGCAGGGGGAGGAAATCAAACCCGTTGAGTATGCTGAGGATGCCCAGAAGGTAGCCATCATCGGCGCCGGCCCCTCCGGCCTTTCCTGCGCCGGCGACCTGGCCAAGAAGGGCTACAAGGTCACCATCTTCGAGGCCCTGCACAAGGCCGGTGGCGTGCTGTCCTACGGCATCCCCGAGTTCCGTCTCCCCAAGGAGAAGGTAGTGGCCAAGGAAATCGAGAACATCGAGAAGCTGGGCGTGAAAATCGAGCTGGACTCCGTGGCCGGCCGCCTGTTCACGGTGGACGAGCTCATGGAGGAGGAAGGCTTTGACGCAGTCTTCCTGGGCACCGGCGCCGGCCTGCCCCACTTCCAGGGCATTCCCGGCGAGAGCCTGAACGGCGTGTACTCCGCCAACGAGTTCCTGACACGCTGCAACCTCATGAAGGCTTACCGCTTCCCTGAGTATGCTACCCCTATCAAGGTGGGCAAGAATGTAGCCGTGGTGGGCGGCGGCAACGTGGCCATGGATGCTGCCCGCACCGCCCTGCGCTTAGGGGCCGAGCATGTCTACATCGTCTATCGCCGCAGCGAGGCAGAGCTGCCCGCCCGCAAGGAGGAAGTGGAGCATGCCAAGGAGGAAGGCATTGACTTCCAGCTGCTCACCAATCCGGTGGAAGTCCTCGGGAATGAAGAAGGCTGGGTGAAGGGCCTCCGCTGCATCCGCATGGAGCTTGGTGAGCCTGATGCTTCCGGCCGCCGCCGTCCTGTGCCTGTAGATGGTTCTGAGTTTGACCTTCCCATGGATACGGTCATCATCGCCATCGGTACCGGCCCTAATCCCATCATCGCCCAGACCACGCCCGGACTTGAGACCAGCAAGCGGGGCAATATCGTGGCAGATGAGGAAAGCTGCGCTACTTCCAAGCCCGGTGTCTTTGCCGGCGGTGACATCGTCACCGGTGCCGCCACGGTCATCCTGGCCATGGGGGCAGGCCGCAAGGCAGCTGCTGCCATTGACGAGTATTTGAAGGAAAAGAGAAGCAAGTAATGATGAATTTTGCGGCGATTGACTTTGAGACTGCCACTTCTGCCAGGGATTCGGCCTGTTCCGTAGCCGTGGTGGAGGTGGTGGAGGGGAAACTCTGCGATTCCTACTACACACTGATCCAGCCGCCGGAAAACAAATACAATCCTTTCAATATCCAGATACACGGCATCACCAGAGAGGATACCCGCTATGCCCCCAGCTTCGCCAAAATCTGGCCGGAGCTGAAGGAGCATCTGGAGGGCAAAGTGGTGGTAGCTCACAACGCTCCCTTTGACATGGGAGTGCTGGGAGCCTGCCTCATGCGGGCAAGGCTGCCGGTGCCGAAGTTTTCCTACTGCGATACCGTGGCCATTTCCCGCAAGGTGTGGCCGGAGCTGGAGAACCACAAGCTGAATACCGTGGGTTCTTTCCTGGAGATAGATTTCAAGCACCATAACGCTCTTGACGATGCCCGCACCTGTGCGTCTATCCCACTGAAAGCAGGGGAGAAACTGCACATGGACAGCCTGCCTGCGCTGGCAGGCAGGCTGGGCATCAATGTGAAGCCCTTTGGCGTAAGAGGAGGTTGCAGGAGATGATACTGGTCAGTGCCTGTCTTTTGGGGCACAAGGTAAAGTATTCCGGCGGTGCCAATCCACATGAACTCTTGATGCGCTACAATGAGCGGGGCAGGTTCATTGCCATCTGCCCCGAGTGTTTCGCCATGCTGCCCGTTCCTCGTCCCCCCATGGAGATCCAGGGAGGCAACGGCAAGAAGGTGCTCCAGGGCAAGGCCGCGGTGCAGGATGTGGAGGGCAGGGAGCTCACCTCCTATATGCTCACCGGCGCAGACAAGGCCTTGAAGATTGCCGAAGCCTACCACGCCAGGGTGGCCATCCTGAAGGAGGGCAGCCCTTCCTGCGGCGTCCATCGCGTACACGACGGCAGCTTCACCGGCAAGTACACCAAACATCCCGGCGTGACAGCAGCCCTCCTGATGAAACACGGCCTGAAGGTTTATTCTGAAAAGGACATGACCGTAGGCCGGCTGGAGGAGCTCATTGCCGAGGATATAAGGCAGGATAGGATATGAAGATGAAAGCAGGCGCACCCTTCGGAGTCAGGGGGGCGCCTGTTTTTTTGAACGCTTATACAAACATCAGGTACTCATTGCGCTTGCTAAGATTTGCTAGTAAACTTACTGGACACCTTGCGGTGTCCACACGCTCTTACATGAACACTAGGGCGTGTTGATTAATTCACTCAGCCCATCTTCACGGGTCTTGACTGTCCCTGCGTCGTTGACAAATCCTCGACATAGCACCGCTATGCCTCCGGTTTGTCGCCTTGCAATGGACAGCCAATCCCCATAAATCTGTGC
>JAGBLH010000154.1 GCA_017635515.1 Selenomonas sp. | reverse complement strand
CCTGCCGGACTATATCCACCCCGTCATGGGCGGGGCGGCAACTTACGATGGCCCCCGCACAGTGGAAATGGCATATGACGATGAATTTGAGAGAGGCTCAGCCAAGCCTTCCTCTCTGGGGAAGGGGGACCGCGAAGCGGTGGATGAGGTGGCAACGCAGAGTATCTCAGAATACAACAACTTGTATTCTGAGCTGACTGTTGCTTACTGGCTGTGGAAGAAAGCGCAAAAATTTAAATATCTGGGCCTCTGCCACTATCGCCGCCATTTCGTGCTTACGGAGGAAATACAAGAAGCCATGGCAGAAGGCACAGTGGATGTCCTTTTGACAACCCCGAGGCGGACCTTCCCCAACGTCCACCAATACTTCGCTACCCTCCCCGTCACCACCATGGATGAGCAGGATTTTCAGCTCATGCAGAGCTTGATAGAGCAAGAAGATTCTGAGATGGCTAAGTTTTCCAAGGATTTTCTGGAGGGGCAGATACATTTTCCCAATAACATGGTTATCGCAAAGAGAGATATTTATCTTGACTATGGCAACTTTATGTTCAAGGTGCTGCAGGGGATGCAGGAGCATTACGAGAGGGCAGGGATTATCAGAGCGGACCGCTATCTTGGCTATGTAGGTGAGCTTTTGACCACAATTTATTTTGCCTATAACAGGGATAGGTGGCGTATGGGATTTTTAGATTACCAGCTTCTTAGAGAGATGCCGTGGTGACAGGAGGAATGTGGGATGCCCAGTATCAGCATTATCGTGCCGGTATATAACGCAGCTGAATATCTGGAAGAATGTCTGGACAGCATATGCAAACAGACCTTGTCAGACTGGGAAGCGATATGCATAGACGATGGTTCTGTTGACGGCTCAGATGAGATTCTGCGGAAATACAGATTTGAAGATAGTCGTTTTATTTTGGCTCGTCAGGAACAAAAGGGTGCCGCTGCTGCCAGGAACCTGGGCATGTCAATGGCTCAGGGGGAGTATGTCATGTTCCTGGACAGTGATGACTGCTATCTTGATGATAGCGCACTAGAGAAATTATATGCTGCAGTGAAAGAAAAGAATGTCCCGGTGGCAGCAGGCAGGATAAAACGTATTTCCTATGGTCGCTTGACCGCTGTAGATATGTTCCCTGAAATAAATGACTTGCCGCCGGAGGGGAGATTGTTTTCTTTTGAGGATTATCAGGAGGACTATTACTTTCAGGCATATATCTTTGCGCGCAGTCTGATGGAAGGCGGTGGGATTGGCTTTCCGGCGTACAGGCGCTACGAAGATCCTTCATTTTTGATGCAGATCTTGCCGGAGACAGACAAGATCCTCCTTTTGCCCATAGATTTTTATGGCTATCGCTGGGGCCATCATAGGCAATCGCCTGAACATATAGGAGATGTACTTGAGGGAATCTTAGGCAATTTGAAGATTGCTATCCGCTATGGCTACTGCAAACTGCAAAGGAAACTTGTCAGTCGCCTGAATGATGATTTCTACCAGGAGATAACAAGTGCTCCTCTGCGGGAGGTTTTGCCTGTCCTACTAAGGATAGAGGCCTGGAATGTTCAGGGTGATGGGTATATCCCCATTCGTGCGATTCCTGTCATGCAGCAGCGGCTAGGCGGACAAATTGATTCACTGTCTCAGGGGAAGAAGTTCATTTTCCCTTATCATCTCTTCCACCGGGGTGAGTCTGTAGCGATTTATGGCGCAGGCAATGTAGGACGTAAGTTCTATAGTCAAGCCATGAAGCTTCCATACGTCAGGGTGGCGGGATTGTTTGATAGAAATGTGGATAATCTTCCCAAAGGTTTGCCGGTGCAGCCGGCTGGAGCGCTGAAGAGTGCAACTTTCGATGCGGTACTCATAGCTGTGGAAAATGACAAAATTGCCGAAGATATCCGGCAGGAACTCATGGCTATGGGGATTGATGAGAAGAGGATATTCTGGGAAGGTGGCGCCTACGAAATGGACGAGTTTTTTAAGCAGGTATTATTCCCACTTTTTGATTTAAATTTGGTTGAAGTGTTTTAAAACATATAAAACATAAATATAAGCTTTTGGAGGTTGTTTGTTTTGGAAATCTGCGTAGTAGGAATGGGATATATTGGTCTGCCGACAGCTTTGATGTTGGCGGCTAACGGGCAGAAGGTCACTGGGGTGGATTACAAGGAGTCAGTGGTGACTTCCCTGCGGGAGGGGAAAGTTACCTTCAAGGAAGCGGGCCTGCCTGAACTCTTTGCGCAGGCGTGCAGCAAGGGTATCAGGTTCCAGCAGGAATATCCCGTGGCAGACTGCTATATCATTGCTGTGCCTACTCCCTATGAGGTAGAGTCCAAGAAGATAGATGCAGCCTATGTGGTAGCTGCCTGTGAGAAGATTCTTGAAGTTTGCCAGGATAATGCTATCCTGGCCATTGAGTCCACGGTATCCCCGGGCACCATTGACAAGGATATTCGTCCAATTGTGGAAAGAAGCGGCAAGAAAGTGCACCTGGTGCATGTGCCGGAGCGTATTTTGCCCGGTAACATGATTTACGAGCTGCAACATAATTCACGCACTATCGGCTGTGATGATGATGCAGTCGGTGCCATGGTGCAGGTCATTTACTCTTCTTTTTGCAAGGGTGAGATTGTTAGGACGGATATCCGCACGGCTG
>JAGBLH010000153.1 GCA_017635515.1 Selenomonas sp. | reverse complement strand
TTTTTGTATTCCATTTCGAAATATCAGGTAAAGATGATAAAGATGAGCATTTACTAAATAAATAACTCATTGTTTGAACATTTTTTGTATTCCATTTTGATATATCAGGTAAAGATATTAAAGATGATTCTCGGCGATGACGGGGCCGATATCCTGAGCGTGGCCTGCGCCCTCTGCCACTACCACCAGGATGTAGCGCTTGCCGGCATCATAGGCAGCCTTCATATCTGTGCAGATTTTGTCCAGGTCGTACTGCTCCTCAGGGATGAGGATGTACTCAGCGCCGCCGGAGATGCCTGCCACAGTGGCCAGCCAGCCGGAGCTGCGGCCCATGACCTCCAGCACAATCACGCGGCGGTGTGCGCTGGCGGTGTCGCGGAGCTTGTTGATGGCATCGATGATGGTGTTGGCAGCGGTATCGCAGCCAATGGTGTAGTCGGAGCCCCAGACATCATTGTCGATGGTGCCAGGCAGGCCCACGATGGGGATGCCGGTCTCCTCGGACAGCAGGGAAGCGCCGCGCAGCGACCCATCGCCGCCGATGACGCAGAGGCCCTGGATGCCGCGGTCAACCAGATGCTGGAAGCCCATCATGCGGCCCTCGGGGGTGGTCCAGCGCTTGCAGCGGGCTGTGCCCAGGAAGGTGCCGCCGCGCTGGATGATGTCGCCCACGTCCTTGGACTCCATCTTGTACATATCCTCGTTCAGCAGGCCATGGTAGCCGTTGTTGATGCCCCAGACCTCGACACCCTCATAGAGAGCGGTACGAACCACGGCACGGGCTGCCGCGTTCATGCCCGGGCTGTCGCCGCCGCTGGTCATTACTGCAATACTCTTCAGCATGGAATAATCCCCCTCAAATCCTATAGAGAATAAAAGAAATTCTATTTATTAAACGTGCGTATATGACAGGTTTTGAGCCTATCAGTCTTATAATATCATAAATAAAGAGGATTTACTAGGAAATAATTGGAAGTATCGCCTCTTGACAGGGGGCGGTGCCCATGATAGATTTTTACTATCAGCTGTGTGACTGACGGTAGGGGAATACCCCAGGGGAGCACAGTGAAGATCAGCCGACCGTCTGGGCAATGGCCTGGATTAGTGTCGGCTTTTTGTTATGTTTCGGCTGTTCATTTTCTTTGGCGCAAGGAAAATGAACCAATATGAAGGAGAGTATTATGGCACAGGAAATGGAACTCAAGTATGGCTGCAACCCCAATCAGAAACCTGCCAGGGTCTTTATGGAGGCGGGGGAGCTGCCCTTCAAGGTCTTGAATGGCCGTCCCGGCTACATCAACCTGCTGGACGCCTTGAACAGCTGGCAACTGGTGCGGGAGCTAAAAGAGGCTACGGGGCTGCCTGCCGCCGCTTCTTTCAAGCATGTGAGCCCTGCGGGGGCTGCCGTGGCTGTGCCCCTCTCCGAGAGCCTGCAAAAGGCATACTTCGTGGAGGGCGTGGAGCTCAGTCCTGTGGCCACTGCCTATATCCGCGCCCGTGGCGCTGACCGCATGTCCTCCTACGGTGATTTTGTGGCCCTGTCTGACGAGTGCGATGCCCAGACGGCAGCTTTTTTGAAGCGTGAGGTTTCCGATGGCATCATCGCTCCGTCCTATTCCGATGAAGCCTTGGAAATTTTGAAATCCAAGCGCAAGGGCACCTATCTGGTGCTGCAGATGGACGTGGACTACCAGCCCGAGGCCATCGAGCGCAAGCAGGTCTTTGGCGTGACCTTCGAGCAGCAGCGCAACGAGGTGAAGCTCACCAGCGAATGCCTTTCCGAGCGTCCCACCAAAAATAAAGAAATTCCCGAGGGGGCAGAGCGTGACCTCCTCATTGCTCTCATCACCTTGAAGTACACCCAGTCCAACTCCGTCTGCTACGCCAAGGACGGACAGGCCATCGGCATCGGCGCAGGCCAGCAGTCCCGCGTCCATTGCACCCGCCTGGCAGGGAACAAAGCTGATGCCTGGTATCTGCGCCAGGCCCCCCAGGTGCAGGATCTCCCTTTCCGCGAGGATGTGCGCCGCCCTGACCGTGACAACGCCATTGATGTCTATGTGGGCGAGGAATGGCAGGATCTGCTGGAAACCGAGGCTTGGAAGAATATCTTCACCGAGAAGCCGCCTGTCTTCACCAGAGAAGAAAAGGCAGCCTGGCTGAAGACTTTGAAGGGCGTATCCCTTGGCTCCGATGCCTTCTTCCCCTTTGGCGACAACGTGGAGCGCGCCCACAAGAGCGGCGTGGAGTACATCGCCCAGGCGGGCGGCTCCATCCGCGATGACAATGTCATCGAGACCTGCGACAAGTACGGCATCGCTATGGCTATGACCCATATCAGGCTTTTCCATCACTGATAGTGAGGTTTTGGCATTAGAAACACAACTCCCCGTCAGCTATGGCGGGGAGTTTGTTCTTCTAGGGCGTGTTGATTAAATGAACTTGGCACAGATTTATGGGGATTGGCTGTCCATTGCTAGGCGACAGACCGCAGGCATAGCGGTGCTATGTCGAGGATTTGTCAACGACGCAGGGACAGTCAAGACCCGTGAAGATGGGCTGAGTGAATTAATCAACACGCCCTAAGCATGTATATACCTTGTAGCCCGTCCCTGTCCTATGCGCCGTATCCTTCCCTCTTTCAGCATCCTGCCCAGTACGGCCTCCACGGTGGTGAGGCTGACATCGGGGAGGAGATTGCAGAGGTCACGCTTGGAGAGGGGGGTGAGGGAATTTTCCATGGTGGCTTCGATGCGGGCTTTTTTGGTGATTTTCCTGCCCTGCAGGACGGCGAAGCGCTTGTCCAGCTCCTTGTAGCACATATAGAGTATGGACAGGAAATTCCTTATGAAAGGCGTGTAGTCGGAGTGGTTTTCATGCCAGCCCTGGCTGGATTCCTGCAGGGAAGCATAGTACAGCTGCTTATAATTGTTTATCTGCTCCTCGAAGGAAATGTACTTGCCTGCCTGGAAATCATTTTTGTATAGCAGCAGCAAGGAGAGCAGGCGGGACATGCGGCCATTGCCGTCCCGGAAGGGATGTATGCAGAGGAAATCAAGGATGACGCAGGGGATGAGCAGGAGCTGGTTGATATTGGCATTGCTCCTGGCCTCTATGTAAGCTAAAGTGAGCTGCTGCATGGCTCCCTGGGTTTCCTTGGCAGGTACCGGGCGGAAGCGCACCCGCCGCTGCCCGCGGTCATCGATTTCCAATATGAGGTTGTCGTTTCCCTTGTACTGCCCGGCATCCTCGCTGCCGCCGGGGGTGAGGAGCTGGGCATGGAGGGAGAGGATGTCTTTTTCGCAGAAATCCAAATTCTGGAAATTGGTATGGATGGAACTCAGGGCATCCCTGTAGCCTGCAATCTCAGCTTCATCATGGTTGAGGGGAGCACTGCTGCCGTTCACGATGGCAGCGAGGCGCTCATCGCTGGTGATGATGCCTTCGATGGCATTGGAGCTTTTGACAGACTGGATACGAGCGACCTTCTCCAGCTCGGTGAAAATCTGCCGGTGGGCACTGCGCCGCAGACCTGAGGCAGAGCGCAGGCCGTAGATGTTGGCAGTGATATTGGTCAGCGAGGCAGGCAACAGCCCCTTGTCCAGGAAGGTGTAGTCAAAGATATGCATATAGGCACCGCCTTTCTGCATATAAAATAGCATATTGTATGCAGAAAAACAACCTACGTATTTTCTATCACTAATCAGAACTTCAAGCAGGAAATGCAGGATTTGTGGCGAAGTATACAGCATGGTACATAACTGCGATGGTTGTCTCTATATCTAGTCGGCGGGCAAGGGGATTGATGCGGCCTGTCGGCGCGGGAGGTGCTTTTAAGATGTATTTTTACTGCGAAAAGTGCAAGAAGAAATATCCTATCAACAGCCATTCCTATCAGTGCGAATGTGGCGGCATGTTCAAGCTGCACAGGGATCTGGGGGAGGAGTATGTGGATGAGATTTCCCTGGGCGAGGTGGTGACTCCGCTGGTGGAGTTCAAGTCCGGCAAGCTGGATTTCCTGCTGAAGCTGGAGGGCACCCAGCCCACGGGTTCCTTCAAGGATCGCGGCGCCCGCCGTCTCATCAATGAGATCAAGCATGTGGGCATCGAGAAGATTGCCCTGGACTCTGCGGGCAACGCAGGGGCTGCCATTGCCGCTTATGCGGCAGCAGCGGGCATGGAGTGCGAGGTCTATGTGCCGGATGATACTTCCCAGGAAATCCTGCATCAGATCGAGTCCTACGGAGCTACCATCAAGAAGGTGGAGAATGGCCGCATGCGGGCCTGCTCCGTTGTGAAGGAAAATCTGGGCGATGCTTACTATGCTTCCCATGTGTACAACCCCCTCTTCGTGGAGGGCGTGAAGTCCATGGCCAAGGAAATCTACAAGCAGCTGGGCGAGCATGTGCCTGACTATATTTTCGTGCCCGTGGGCAACGGCTCACTCTTGATGGGCCTTTACTATGGCTTCCTCGAATTGGGCCGCCTGCCCCAGATTGTGGGTGTCCAGAGCGAGAAGTGCGCGCCCCTTTACGAGGCGTTCCACGGCCTGGAGCCACAGCCCAAGACTGCCTCCATCGCCCGCGCCATCCGCATCGAGCGTCCCAAGCGGGGGCTTTCCATCCTCAAGGCGCTCAAGAACTGCCACGGCGACATGATGACGGTGAAGGACGAGGAGATTCTGGAAGCCCAGAAACGCCTGGGCAAGGCGGGCATCTATGTGGAGCTTTCCGCAGCCTGCGCCCTGGCCGCAGCCGAGCGCTTCTTCCAGGCTGGCAAGCCGGACAACTACCGCGTGGTGGTGCCCCTCACTGCTACGGGCCTCAAGAGGTAAGCCATGCTTTACGGTATCATCGACATCGGCTCCAACACCATCCGCATGGCCATCTACCTCATCGAGGGGAACCGCATCGAGTTCCTCATGAAGCAGAAGCATACGGTGGGGCTGGCAGCCTATGTCCATGACGGGGTGATGGCTCCCGAGGGCATAGAGAAGGCCATCGAAGTGCTGCAGGAATTCAAGTCCTTCCTCTACAGCTTCAACATCACCAAGATTTACGCTTTCACCACGGCAGCCTTGCGCAACGCCAAGAACAGCGAGGCGGCGGTGGGGGCCATCGAGCACGCCGTGGGCCTGCCCATCCGGGTCATTTCCGGGGACGAGGAGGCTACCTATGACTTCGTGGGCGCCATCCACGGCATACCTGCCGAAGATGGCCTCTTGATAGACATTGGCGGCGGCAGCACGGAAATCGTGTCTTACAAAGAGAAGGTCATCTGCCGCAAAGTCAGCCTGCCTATCGGCTCCCTGCTTTTCCATTCCAAATATGTGAACGGCATCCTGCCGACCATCACGGAATGCCTGGAGATGTATCGGGAGGCAGAAGCCACCATCGGGGCGGAGACTGCCTTTGCAGATGTGCGGGAGGCGGCTCTCATCGGCATCGGCGGCTCTTTCAAGGGCGGCTGCGCCCTTTACAACGAGCTGTTCAATATGCCCAAGGTCAACACCCGCATGGAGGCCAGAAGGCTCACCACTCTCATAGGCACCTTCCGCAGAGACCACGGCATCAGCCAGGAAATGGCTATTATGCTCATGAAGGCCGTGCCGGAACGCCTCAAGACCGTGATGCCCGGCCTCATCATCGCAGACGTCCTGGCCCGCAGATTCCAGTGCCGTGAAATAACTTATAGCGACTCCGGGGTCAGGGAAGGGTTCATCTACAGCGAGATTGTGGGAAGGAATAACTGAATAGCTGCTGAAAGACTGCTGTCCTTTGGGGTGGCAGTCTTTTTTGAGACTGGCGAAATTTGCACAAATGGGTTATAATTAAATGCTAGGTTTTTCTATATTTGGTAGGTCAGTTATTTTTCACATACATAGATTTTGAGGTGAGAAAGTGGATTTTGGTCAAGGCAAGATTGTGCCGGTAGATCTGGGGCACCAGATGAAGACGGCGTATATCGACTACGCCATGAGCGTTATCGTGGCCCGCGCCCTGCCGGATGTCAGGGACGGGCTGAAGCCTGTGCATCGCCGTATCCTGTACGCCATGCAGGAGGCGGGCATGGGTTCTACCAAGCCCTATAAGAAATCGGCGCGTATCGTCGGTGAAGTCCTGGGTAAATATCACCCCCATGGTGATAGATCTGTTTACGATGCCATCGTGCGCATGGCGCAGGATTTTTCCATGCGCTATATGCTGGCAGATGGCCACGGCAACTTTGGTTCCGTGGACGGCGACCCTGCGGCTGCCATGCGTTACACCGAGGTGCGCATGTCCAAGATTTCCGAGGTCATGCTGCAGGATATCGACAAGGATACCGTGGACTTCGTGCCCAACTACGATGAGTCCCTGAAGGAGCCCTCCGTGCTGCCGGCCAAGTTCCCGCAGCTCTTGGTGAACGGCACCGCAGGCATCGCCGTGGGCATGGCTACGAATATCCCGCCCCATAACCTCAGCGAGGTCATTGATGGCACTTTGATGCTCATTGACAACCCGGAGGCCGAGATTGAGGAGCTCATGGGGGTCATCAAGGGGCCGGACTTCCCCACGGGCGGCCTGGTGCTGGGCCATGAGGGCATCCGCTCCGCCTATATGACGGGCCGCGGCATCATCAAGATGCGGGCCAAGGCTCATATCGAGACCCAGTCCAATGGCAAGCCCCGCATCATCGTCACGGAACTGCCGTATCAGGTGAACAAGGCCCGCCTGATTGAAAAGATTGCCGAGCTGGTGCGTGACAAGAGCGTGGAGGGCATCACGGCCCTCAACGATGAGTCCGACAGGAGCGGCATGCGCATTGTCATCGACCTGCGCAAGGATGCCAATGCCAATGTGGTGCTGAACCAGCTATACAAGCACACCCAGCTGCAGGACAGCTTCGGCGTCATCATGCTGGCGCTGGTGGACGGCAAGCCTCAGGTGCTGAACCTGAAGGAAGTGCTCCATTACTATATCAAGCATCAGGAAGATGTCATCACCAGACGTACCCGCTACGAATTGGCCAAGGCTGAGGCTCGTGCCCACATTTTGGAAGGCTTGACCATTGCCCTGGACAATCTGGATGCGGTGATCACCACCATCCGCGAGAGCCGCACGGCTGAGATTGCCAAGGAAGCCCTCATGACGGGCTTCAAGCTTTCCGACAAGCAGGCCCAGGCTATCCTCGACCTGCGCCTCCAGCGCCTCACGGGTCTGGAGCGGGAGAAGATTGAGGAAGAGTACAAGGATACCTTGAAGGCCATCGAGGAGTACAAGGCTATCCTGGCTGATGAAAATAAGGTTCTCGCCATCATCAAGGACGAGCTGAAGGCTGTGAAGGAGAAGTACGGCGACGAGCGCCGCACCAAGCTCACGGTGGACACCTCCGAGATTGATGTGGAAGACCTGATTGCCGAGGAAGATGTGGTCATCACCCTTTCCCACAATGACTACATCAAGCGCATGCCTCTCACCACCTACAAGAACCAGAAGCGCGGCGGCGTGGGCATCAAGGGCATGGCCACCAAGGAAGCGGACTTTGTGGAGGATATCCTCATCACCACCACCCACCACACCATCCTCTTCTTCACCAGCCGTGGCAGGGTCTTCCATCTGAAGGCTTACGAGATTCCCGAATCCAGCCGCCAGGCCAAGGGCACAGCCCTCATCAACCTGCTGCAGCTGGAGTCTGATGAGAAGATTCAGGCCATCATCCAGGTGAAGGGCTTCGGTGACGACCAGTATCTCTTCATGGCCACCCGCAAGGGCATCGTGAAGCGGACGGCGGTTTCCGAATTTGCCAATATCCGCAAGGTGGGCCTTATCGCCCTGTCCCTGGACGATGATGATGTGCTCATCGGCGTGAAGCCCACAGACGGGGAAAGCAACCTCATGCTGGGCACCAAATCCGGCATGGCCATTGCCTTCTCTGAGGAAGATGTGCGCGCCATGGGCAGGAATGCCCGGGGCGTGAAGGGCATTGCCCTTCGAGAGGGGGATGAAGTGGTCGGCATGGATCTTTTGCGCCGCAATGCAGAAGTCCTCACCGTCACGGAAGAGGGCTTTGGCAAGCGCACCTCCGTGGACGAGTACCGCACCCAGAGCCGCGGTGGCAAGGGCATCATCAACCTGAAGGTCACGGAAAGGACTGGCCCCGTAGTAGGCATCAAGGTGGTCAATGAGGATCAGGAACTGATGCTCATCACTGCAGGCGGCATCGTCATCCGCATGAGTGTGGCGGATATCTCCGTCTACGGCAGAAGCTCACAGGGCGTGAAGCTCATGTCCACCGGGGAGGAAGACCAGGTGGTTGCGCTGGCTACGGTTGAGCAGAAGAACGAATAAATAAAACAGGCATAAGAAAAGCTCCCTTGCGGGAGCTTTTCTTATGCCACAAACTGATAGTAAAGCGATACGAGGAAGAGGGCTACGGCTATGGCGATGGTTATGAGGCCCAGGCGGGCCACATAGACCATCTTCTCCTCGCTGATTTTGGCATGGCGCTGGGCGTAGTTGCAGCTCATGCTGATGCCCAGGAGCACATACATGGCGCGGCTGATGTTGTTCATGTAGTCCCAGCCGAAGACGGTCATGACGATGATGAAGCCGATGACGGCAATGAGCACGTAATCCTTGCCCACGGGCTTTTCCTTCGGGGCGGTCTTCTTCTCTTTCGGGTGCAGCTTCTGCTGCAGTTTCTTGTACTGTTTGGACATATGCAATCCCCTTTCACTGGTTTCTGCTTCAATTACATAATATATATCATATCATAGTTTGTTGGCAAGGCTTGCATTTTCCCCGCAATGTGAGAAAATAGAATGGATTGTTTCCTCTCTTGCAAAGGAGGCGTAATATGATTAAGTTGGTTGTGACTGATCTGGACGGGACGCTCCTGCCTACTGGCACGGAGATCTCGCCTGAAAATATTGAGGCGGCCAGGCGAGCTGTGGAGGCAGGGGTGACGGTGACTATCGCCACGGGGCGCATGTACCGCGCGGCCCTGCCGGTGGCGAAGAATCTGGGGGTGGATGCTCCCATCATCACCTACAACGGCGCCCTTATCCGCACGGTGTCCGGCAAGACCCTTTATTCCAGCTTCCTGCCTGCGGCGCTTATCCGCGAGGTGCTGGACTTCGTGGAGGAAAAGGGCTGGTATATGCAGACCTACTCGAAGGATCAGCTGCTTTATGCGGAGCGCTGCGTGTATTCTGACCGCTATGAGGCTGCCCAGCTGGTGCAGGGCGAGGCTGTGGGCTGGCAGGGACTCAAGGAGCGCACGGAGGAAGTGACCAAGCTTCTTTGCGTCACCAATGGCGCCGAGGAGACGGAGGCCCGCATTGCTGTCCTGATGGAAAAATTCGGGGACAGGCTGGCGGTGGTGCGCTCCAGCGCCTATTATGCGGAAATCGTCAACAAGGGCGTGTCCAAGGGCGAGGGGCTGAAAAAGCTGGCCCAGATCCTGGGGGTGACTATCCCGGAGACCATGGCCCTGGGAGATGCGGAGAATGACCTTTCCATTTTGAAGGAAGCGGGCCTTTCCGTGGCCATGGGCAATGCCGTGCCCGCGGTGAAGGCCGTCTGCGATGTGGAGACCGGCACCTGTGAGGAAAATGGCTGGGCGCAGGCGCTTTATGAATATGTTTTGAAGGGACGGTGAGCAAGATGGCTGACGAGGAAAAGATGCTGGAAGAAAAATTGGAAACCGAGCCGGTGAAGGACAAAAAAGCGGCAGATTTCCGCTTCGTGATTGTCACGGGCATGAGCGGCGGCGGCAAGACCCAGGCCTGCCGCTATCTGGAGGATTTGGGCTACTTTGTGATAGACAACCTGCCGCCTGTCTTCATTCCCAAATTCGTGGAGCTGGCCAAGCAGTCTGGCGGCCATGTGGGCAAGGTGGTGCTGGTGGTGGACACCCGCAGCCGGGAGTTCTTTGACCAGTTCTTGCATATCCTGGACGATATGGACAGGGACGACCTGCCCTATGAAGTGCTTTTCATGGATGCTTCTGATGCCTGCATCATCCGCAGGTACAAGGAGACCCGCCGCCGCCATCCCATGGCGCCCTCCTCCCGCATCAGCGAGGGCATTGCCAAAGAAAGGGAGCGCCTGGCGCCCATCCGCGCCAAGGCCACCTTTGTCATCGACACCAGCGAGCTGAAGAAGGTGGAACTCAGGGACAAGGTGCATCGCCTTTTCGGAGCCGGGGAAAGCGGGGAGATGAATATCAACGTGCTGTCCTTCGGCTTCAAGTTCGGCATGCCCCTTGATGCGGATATGGTGCTGGACGTGCGCTTCCTGCCCAATCCCTTCTACCTGGATTCCATGCGCCACAAGAGCGGTGCGGTGCCGGAGGTGGCTGACTATATCGCAGGCTTCCCCGTGACCCAGGAGTTTATGAAAAAACTTGACGATATGGTAGAATTCCTGGTGCCCCAGTACCAGAAGGAGGGCAAGAGCCAGCTGGTCATAGCCGTGGGCTGCACCGGCGGCATGCACAGGAGCGTCTTTATCGCCAAGCATATCTATGACCTGCTGAAGGACAAGGGCCTGCCTGCCAGGCTGGAGCACAGGGACTTGATGAAAAACGACGTGCGTGAGCACGTGCGCGAGGAGTGCTGACCATGCATTTATTGAAATGGCTGTACCCCGGCATGCGCTTCAAGCGTTGGCTGGCGCTTTTCGCCGGCGGGGTCATGCTCGTCAGCCTGGGACTGGCGTTGGTGTTCAACTACAAGTATCTGGATGCCATCGAGGAAGCCATCTTCCGGGCGGTGTACCTTTGGCGGGGCAGCTATAACTATGCTTTTACCACCTTGGTGGGCCTGGCGGTGGTGGCTTTGGGTACGGTGCTCATGCTCTACGCTACCCGTCATCTCATCCGCTCGGTCATCATGGTGCTCCTGCCGGACAGCAGCGAACGTCTGGTGGATATCATCTATGAAAAACGCCGCCTGGGCAAAGGCCCCAATGTGGCGGTGGTGGGGGGCGGCCACGGCCTTTCCGTGCTGCTCAGGGGCATGAAGGAACTCACCAGCAATGTCACCGCCGTGGTGACGGTGGCAGACGACGGCGGCTCCTCCGGGCGCCTCCGTGAGGATTTCGGCATCGTGCCCCCCGGCGACCTGCGCAACTGCCTGGTGGCTCTGGCCGATACCGAGCCTCTGATGGAAAAACTCTTCCAGTACCGCTTCAAGGGCAAGAGCGAACTGGCGGGCCATTCCTTCGGCAATCTCTTTATCGCCGCCATGAATGAGGTGACGGGCGATATTGAGCAGGCTTTGAAGGAGTCCTCCAAGGTACTGGCGGTGAAGGGCAATGTCCTGCCTGCCTCCACTGCCCATGTGCGGCTGGATGCCGTCATGGAGGACGGCACAGTGGTGGAAGGGGAGTCCCGTATCCCCGAAGCCCACAAGCGCATCAAGAGGGTGCGGCTCTTCCCGGAGCATGTGGCTCCTGTGGAGTCTTCTCTTGAAGCACTCAAAAAGGCTGATGCCATCATCCTGGGCCCCGGCTCTCTCTACACCAGCATCATGCCCAACCTGCTGGTGGACGAGGTGGCAGAGACCATCCGCAAGAGCAAGGCCATCAAGATTTATATCTGCAATGTCATGACCCAGCCTGGCGAGACGGACGGCTACACCGCATCCATGCACGCCAAGGCCATCATCGACCATGCAGGCCCCGGCATCATCGACTACATGATTGTCAATGACACGAATATTTCTGACGAGATGCTGGAGGAATACGCCCGCCAGGGGGCTTATCCCGTGGAAGTGGACGGGGAGGCCATCAATGCCCTGGGCATTGGCTATGACAGGGCCGACATCATCAACGAGGCCGAGCTTATCAGGCACAATCCCGACAAGCTGAGCCATGCGGTGATGAAGATCATCTATGAAATGACAGGTAGGTAAGATGCCATCCTTTGCAACGGAAGTGAAAAATGAGCTGGCCCGCCTCACCTATGAGGATTCCTGCTGCCGCACGGCAGAGCTGGCAGCCCTTCTGCGCATGGGCTCTGCCCTGACCTTTGGCCTTCACCGCACCTTCGGGCTGAATTTCACCACGGAGAATGCGGCGGTGGCCAGGAAGGTGCTGCAGCTCTTAAAGGCCGAGGGGGGCGGCATCAAGACGGAAATCACCGTCAGCCGCTCCAAGCGGCTCAAGAAGAACAACAGCTACACGGTGCTGGTGCCTCCCGCCCCGGCGGTGGCGCAGCTGCTGGAGCATCTGGGCTTCCTCCATGATGAGAGCCTGAATATGGACACGGATATCGCCATCCTGAAGAAGAACTGCTGCCGCATTGCTTATCTGCGCGGGGCTTTTCTGGGGGGCGGCAGCGTGAACAAGCCGGAGGCGGCCTATCATCTGGAACTGGTAACAGGCAGCTTTGCCCTGTCCCAGCTCCTGTATCAGCTCCTGCGAAGGATGGATTTCCCGGTGGGAATCACGGACAGGAAGGACAGCTACATCGTCTATCTCAAGGAAGGCGATGCGGTGATAGACTTCCTGGCCATGCTGGAAGCCGGCGATGCGGTGGAGGCCTTCGAGGTGGCCCGCAACGTGAAGGAAGTGCGGGAGCAGGTGAACCGTCTGGTGAACTGCGAGACGGCGAACCTGCAGAAAGCCGTGGACGCCGCAGGGCGGCAGCTGGCTGAGATTCAGGAGCTGCAGGCAAGAGGGCTTTTGGAAGAACTGCCCAAGAAACTCCGGGAGGCAGCCGAAGCCAGGCTGGCAAACCCGGAGGCGAGCCTAGCGGAACTGGCCGATATCCTGGGCATAAGCAAGTCCGGGGCTAGCCACCGCATGAGAAAGCTCAAGGATTTGGCTGAAGCAGCTATAGATAGTAAAGTTGAGGAATGATTGAGATTTGAAAATAGCAAGATATGAGAGAAAGCCCAGCCTGAGGGCAAGGGTGCTCAAGTGGGCGAAAGGGACGGCCCTGGCTCTTGGCCTGGGGCTGGGAGGCTTGGGAGCCTGGCTCTATCTGCAGCCAGCCCCCCAGGGGTTCCCTATCCTGGAATACCACATGGTCAAGGACAAGGTCGCAGATGATGAATACGATTACGCTGTGCCTGTGGAGGACTTCAAGGCCCAGCTGGACTATCTGAAAGCCGAGGGATATGAGACTATCACCCTGCAGGATTATATGAGGGCCAGGAAGGGCACTTATACCCTG
Organism: Selenomonas sp.; assembly: GCA_017635515.1. GTDB lineage: Bacteria > Bacillota > Negativicutes > Selenomonadales > Selenomonadaceae > Selenomonas_B. Next base: position 2,288 of record JAGBLH010000153.1, on the reverse strand, counting down.
CCCAAGAAGCCCATTGTGCTGACCTTCGATGACGGCTATGATGACAACTACACCAATCTGCTGCCCCTGCTGGAAGAGCGGGGCATGAAGGGCACCGTCTACATGGTCACCAACGACATAGGCCGCCCCGGTTATCTCACCTGGGAGCAGCTCAGGGATATGCAGAACCGCGGCATTGAGCTGGGCAGCCACACGGCCAACCACCAGCCCCTCACGGAACTTTCTGGAGAGATGCGGCAGGACGAGCTGAAGCTCTCCAAGCTCCTGATGGAGTGGAACGGCCTCAAGACCATCTATGCCTTTTCCTATCCTAACGGGGCTTATGATGATGAGCTGCCGAAGCTATTGAAGGAGAATGAGTATCTGACGGCTGTCACCGGGGAAGCAGGGCTCAACGATTTGAAGACCAATCCCTATCTTCTGCATAGGATAAATATTCCCCATCCCCGCCTGGGGCTGTGGGAGTTCAAGGCCCGCCTGCTGAAGGGCGAGCTCTTGGCCCGTCTGGGCTGGAACAAGCATTTGGAACAGAATAAGCAAGATTAGAGAGAAGGCAAGATTTAGAAATGACCTTGAAGGGGAAGATTCTGGCAGGGATGCTTTGCTGCGCGATAGTATCCCTGCCGCTGGGGGCGGAGGCCCGCCACCATAATTCGGAGAAGGACAGCACGGCAGTGCATACGGAAAGGACGCTTCCTTCTAAGGACTGGCGTCAGGAGGTTATCATGAAGAAAATGCGTGAGGAAACTCCTGCCAAGACAGAGGCAGCTGCTCCTGTAGAAAGGCGTACGGTGAAGCCCGTGAAGCATTCCAGCACCATGCACCGCTGGGAGGTGACCTCACGGGACACAGGGGGCACCCTGCTGTTTTCTGACAGCCCGGAGTATGTGGACAGGCCCGGCATTCTCTATCAGGATACGGTGCAGGGCAAGGTGCGGGTGCTCTACTACCACCTGAACAACACCAAGATACCTCAGAAAGTGGCTGTAGTGCTGGAAAATGCCAATCATAAGGAAAAAGCCAACATGGTGAGGGTGACCCGCGGCGGCACCGCCTGGCCCAGCGATGACTACCTCTGGGTGGGCAAGACAACCCAGAACCAGTATTTCGGAGAGCAAAAGAATGACCTGGTGCTGGTGATGAAGGACAAGAAGCGCCTGCTGCAGTCCAGCATGGATGAAATTATCCTGCAGCCAGGGCAGCTGGTCTATGGTGTCTACGACTTTAACGCCGACCATCCGGTGAAGACCTCTGTCATCATGTATCCGGCCAATGTAGACCCCTTCAGCTTCATGAACATAGCCAAAGTCCTGCCCAGGGACTCGGTGGCCCTCCGTGGCACCTTCAAGGGCATGGACAGGGAGCTCACCTCTGCCCGTGAGTACGATCCCAAGAGTGATGGCACGGTCTATGTCATGCTGGCTGATGACAAAGCAGACAAGTACAAGGTGGGCGTGGATGCCACCGACGGTGCCAAGGCGGTGAACTATGGCAATTACGGCGTGCTTTACAAGCTGGCCATACCCGTCAAGGGAGAGACTTCCCGTGTGCAGTACTATCTCTCGCCCTTGGGGGGCACCTATGCCGGTGCCATGACCGTGCGCCGCGACCACAGCCCCTATACGAAGCTCGTTGAGACACCTGGGGGCCGCATCTACTTCGGCGACCAGACAGCCCCGGAGTCAGAGCAGGTCTCCAAGGCCAGGTCAGAAGGTGTGGCCTTCTTTGGCAGCAATATGGAACTGGCCGACCTGGGCAGCTACGACAACAGCGTGCCCACCTACTTCGAGTTTTCCCCTCCGGGAGCCTCGAACCTTCCCGCCTGCCTGATCTTAATGCCAGACGGAGAGTAAAGTGATAGCCTTCCCCTTTGGGGAAGGTTTTTTATTGCTCTCAAAACTTTTTTCAAAAAAGGTGTTGACATATGCTCTAAGTAAGTGTATCATAATACAAGTCGCTGACAGAGAGCGCCAGGCACGGAAGCTTGAACTTCTTCAATCTTAAAGCCTTGATTGGCAGAGAGAAAGGTTGAAAAAAGAAATTCAAAAAAGTGCTTGACACCTTGAAAGAGACAAGATATAATAAACAAGTCGCTTCAAGAGAAGCAGAGAACAAGTGCTTCAGCACTTTGTGAATCGCTTCCACCTTTGGCGGAGCGGCGCTTGAGAAATCAAGTTGTTCCTTGAAAACTAAACAATGCAAAATGAATCATGCAACATGATTCAAGCCAGATGTTAGTCAAACCTTATGGTTTGAAATAAAACATCGATTGGTATGAACAACATAGC
>JAGBLH010000152.1 GCA_017635515.1 Selenomonas sp. | reverse complement strand
GTGTCAGATGGTAAAGGAGGCAGTAGAATGACCCGGCAGGAAATAGCTTTTGAAATTGCCAAAGGGCTTGTAGAGACAGGGATTGAAGGCGGATACAATGCTGTCAGCTGCAGTACCGGCGGAGATTACCCCTCTATAGGCTGCAGCCAGTGGGAAGGGGGCAGGGCTGATGACCTGTTGGCCAGAATCCCCGGTGGCAGCAGGTTTGCAGGAAGGACGTATAGCGACATTAGGAGCGCGGGCGAATTGGAGGCACTGGCGGCCCTGCTGGGCAGCGCCAACGGGCAGTATGCTCAGCTGGAAAAACTCAAGGAAGACTGCCTGGACTATGTTGACACCCTGCAGGGCATTGCTTTCTTGGATGACAGTCGCTGCATCATCTATGCTGGCATGTGGTGCCCTACCAGCACCGGCGTGGTGGCCCGCTTCATCCGGCGCAGGCAGGAGCGTGGCTATAACATCAGGAGCCTGGAAACCATGCGGGATATGTTCCGTGATGAATATGCCCAGGCTGCCTGCATTCCGGCAAACTGTTATGATGGCTATGCCAACAGGGCGGAAAACACCTTCCAGTATGTGGCGGCCATAGACCTATCTACTCCCTACGGCGTGCCCGTTTATGGGGAGGGCCCATTCGGACGCTAAAATCATCCTTACTTTCAAAGGTGTGGCTGAAAGTAAAGTCACACCTTTGGATAAAAAAGTAAAGTGGACTATAAAGGAAGCAGAACATTGAATGAGAAAGTCAGATTTATTGCGGCGGGCCTTGCTGCTGTGCTGCTTGCTTTTGCCCTTGCTGGCACCCTCTGGCTTCTGTTCCGGGATGTCAGAACAGACCCAGGAATCAGTGACCCTGTCGATGAGCGACTTCAGGACGTTGCGAGAGAACAACAGGAAGCAGCAGGAGCTCTTGACGAAGCTATCGGCAGAGCTTCAGACAGCCAGGGAACAGCTGCAGAGCTCGCGGGGAGAATTGACCATAGTCAAAGCCTCGCTCACGACATCGCAGAAGCAAACGCTGGAGCTGGAGAAGGAGCTGGCAGAGCAGAAACAGCTGTCGGAGAAGCTGCAGAAGCAATTGACAGAGCTGCAGGCCTCGCAGATGAATGCCAGGAGTTCATTAGAAGAAGCGAATCAATCCTTGAAAAGTATGGTGAATGAAATCAAGGAAGAAAGAGCCCGGCGCGAAAAGACCGAAAAGCGCCTAAGACAGCAGAAAACCCTATGGCAGGTATTGGCCATAGGGCTGGGTGTCTGGGCGGCAGCTAAATAAAACAAGCCCACATCAGCATGAAAAAATGTTGGTGTGGGCTTTATTTTTTTGGTAAGCAGGATTCTAAGACCGTAATGTAGTAATAGCATATTGATAGGAATCTTGATTTGTGATAACATGGTTTGGTGTAACTTAGGGGGAAAGAAAATGTGTACTGGCAAAGTTAAGGTTAGAATAGCCTATGATGGCAGTGCTCTTTCTGATGGCACCATGGATGTTAGAGATTTAGCTCCAGCGTTAATGGCATATGCCAATTTTATTGTTAGAGCAAATC
>JAGBLH010000151.1 GCA_017635515.1 Selenomonas sp. | reverse complement strand
TCCTCCTGCCCTATGGGCGATAAAATTGTTAACTCCTACATATAGAGGCGAAAAAATCAACCCCTTCATAGGTAAGAGGACAAAACAGGCCACCTTGGTCACCCCAAAATAAAAAAAAGGAGCAGATTTTTCTGCCCCTGCATAACTCAGTCTTTCTTATAGTATTGGCACTCATAACCATCTGCCCGAAGAATCAGCCCCCGTGCCCATGGCGGTGTGCGCCCCATTTTATCGCAGACTTCCTCCAATGAGGACTCCTGCTCTGCCTCAATAATCAGTTCATCATGGACGTGCATGACGATTCGCGCCTCCCCAAGAGTCTGCATGGCATAGCAGAGCACATCTCTGGCCACCGCTTGGGTGATATTCTCCACCAGTTTGCCTGCGAAAGTCTCGATGCGTTCCCACTTCTTGGCAACACCAATGCCCATGTAAGTGACGGAATCGCCGCCGAACCGATTCTCACCTATCCGTGGCTGCACATAGGATAAATGCCTGCCGCTCGGCAGTTCAATGAACAGCATGCCACTCCGGCAAACAAATTCTATGCCGTGAGTTTCCGTAGTGGTTTTCTTCTTCACTGCCTCCTTGGCGGCCCTGTCCACATCCCACCAGAACTGTACGATATTGGGATTGGCTTCACGCCACGCATCCACCAGTGGTTGCAGTTCATCTTCTTTCATGCCTGCCGCTAGTGCCCCCATAGCCTTTAAGGCACCGACGGAGCCGCCATAGCCACAGGACAAAGTTGCCTGCTTTCCCTTTTGTCGAAGTTCACCGTTCTGGCCATGCTTTACCACTGGCACATGAAACATCTTTTCGGCACAAGCGCAGTAAATATCACCATCATTGGCAAAAACATCCAGTACCCATTGCTCCCCTGCCAGCCACGCCAACACCCGGCACTCAATGGCAGAGAAATCGGCCACAATGAATTTATAACCTGGTTTCGGCACAAAGGCTGTGCGGATAAGCTGGGAGAGCACATCCGGCACTGAATCATACAGAAGATGCAGGGCATCATAGTTTCCCCGCCTTACCAGCTGACGGGCTTCATCCAAATCTAGCATACTGTTCCGAGCAAGATTTTGTAATTGCACCAGCCGCCCTGCGAACCTGCCACTACGATTGGCTCCGTAAAATTGGAAAAGGCCACGTGCCCTGTCATCTGCTCCAGCCACATTGACCATGGCGGTGTATTTCTTGACGCTGGATTTAGAGAGTTGCTGCCGCAAGGCAAGCAGTTCATGTACCTGCCCCGTAGTCTCCTTAAGCAGGCGTTCCACCTCTGATTTTGCCAGTGAATCCACAGATAAGCCGTTACTTGCCAGCCATTCCTTGAGCTGGATTGGAGAGTTTGGATTTTCCAATCCTGTGATGGCCTGTGCACGTTTAAGATTCTCCTTCGTACACTTCTGACTGATTGCTATGGCATTTCGCACCAAAGGCATATCTACCAGAATGCCACAGTCATTGATTTCCTGATCCTGATGATATTCCCGCCAAACTGAGTCCGGAACAGGAAACTTGGCCAGCCGTTCCTTGATGGCAAGTTCCACTTCCACATCACGCTGATTATATTTTTTGAACAGCTCCCACTTATCCGGGGCATCGGCGGGCAAGTTACGTTTGCGGCCACCATTGGTCTTGGTCGGCTTGCAGGGACAGCAAAAATAACGGATAAGGTCTTGTCCTTCTGCCATTTTCTGCTGCTCTAAGCCCAGCACCGCACCTACTGACTTCAGCGACAGCGGCAGTCCCATATAGGCAGACCACACCATAGAACAATACCACGAT
>JAGBLH010000150.1 GCA_017635515.1 Selenomonas sp. | reverse complement strand
GGGCCACACACCCAGAGCCTCTTTTTAGAACTTCCCACCACATATGGGACATGACTCTCCCTTGAACAAGAAATAGTAAGGCACATACACAAACAGCCAGCCTCCGCCAGTTATCAGACACATCAGGGCCAGGATAAACCAGTTGATGTGCTTCCGTGGCTGTACCTGCTGATTGCAGTACTGACAGAACTTCATGATATTCCCCCTTACTTATCCGCAGGCACCATAAGACAACAACAACATCGCCCTTTCCTGCTACATCTGCACCTCATATAGATCCGGGCTGATAGGATGCTCCGGGTGTCTCTCGTTATACGCTGCTATCTCCTGCCTGTTATAGATCTCCATATCCTCACGTTTCGGCAGTAATCCTGCTGCCACATACAGCCACTCCACTATCCTTGACTCAGGATAATCCGAGGGCAGGACAATACGCACGTAATCATCAGAACCACCGAATGTCTCAGACACAGAACCACGATCACATAAAAACTCCAAAAAACTACTCATATCCTGTCAGCACCATCCTCACTCAACTCCGGGAAAGCTATTCACATACTTTATCTTGATATCCGAGAAGCTCTCCACGAACTGCACCGTGAAGTCCTCACCGTATTCCACAAACTGCCACTCCCCCACATCATCTGGGAAGGAACTTACAACTTTCACCCGCAGGTCAGGAAAGGAATCCACTACCTTCACCTTGATATCTGCAAAGTGCTCCACCACCCTTACCTTGCCACATAGCTTGATGCCCTTGTAGTATCCATCAGAACTAACCGCCGTGGCCGCCATAGCCACCGTGCCATATAGCATCACCATCACAAAGCATAGCAATCCTGCTACCTTACGCATCGCAATCCCCCCTGCCATCTTGCTTCAGTCATTCAGCCACTTTTTTAATTCGCCTCTAGCTTCTTTTTTCCTGCCCACCATCATCAATCATCCCCATCAGACCACTAAAAAAGGCTATGACACCATAGGGGCCCAGCCTTTTGCAAACTCTCTTAACTTGTTCCTGCCTTATGTTCCTGGTTGCTTATTGCCAAGAGCTCACTTCTCTTCCGCCAGCCAGAAGATACGTCCATCTTTTCTGGGTGCAGCCTCTGGCACTTCGTCAGGGTAGCCAATGACACAGTGACCGATGCCTTCATAATCCCCTTCTATGCCAATTTTCTTCAATATCTCCCTGCCAATTTCCATCTCGAATTCTTCCTTGGCACGATGAATCCAGCAGCTGCCCAATCCTTCTGCATACGCCGCCTGCATCAGCTGGCCCATCAGCAAGCTACCATCATAGATATAGGTGGGCCAGTCTTTAGGAGCCATCACGATAAGCACCACCGGGGCACCATAGAAAGGATCAAAGGCTGGATCCCAACCGCCAATCTCGCAATTCACCTTGGACAGCTTGTCCCGCAGTGCCTTGTCTGTCACTGCGATGACAATGGGCTTCTGCTGCCCCCTGCCACTGGCAGCATAGAGACCGGTTTCCAAAATAGCTTCTATCTTATCCTTTGGAACCATGTCCGGCTTGAACTTCCTTATGCTGCGACGTTCTCTTAATGCCCGTATTACCTCATTCATGGCTATTCCTCCTACTGTCTGTAAAACACTTGCTGATGCCTATTGCCACACGCTCGGTTACTGCATCTTTTAATTCCACATTTCCCTTACCTGAGCCAATATCTCATCTGCATTTTCATATCGGTGTATGTGAAATCTTTCATTTCCAGCAAGCATCGCAGAAAGCTGGATCTCCTTAGGCCGGTAAAAAATATGTACTTCCTTATTATGAGCTTCAGCGTAAGCCAGCTCGTAGCCAACCCCCAGCGACACCTGGGTGCGTTCAACAGCGTATGATAAGATATACCCATCACCAAGCAATCCCAGGGAGCCAGACCTATGTTGGCATAAATAGTCAGATGCACTCCCATGGCAAAAACCAGCAGTCCTGAGGCAATCTGGAGCCACTGCCTGAATATAATCTCCCTGCTTTCGGCACAACCAGCCAAACTATCCAATCTCCCATCCTCCCCAAGCATTTTTATGATAATTTTATCATACAACGAGAACATTGGCACTATACTTTCATCATGCTAAAATCAAACTTTTTCTTTTTGACTTATTGACATTTTGACTTTTATGGGTATAATAGTAATTGCAAGGGGTTGAAGGAACAAGGAAAGGTTCCCCAAAGCTCCGGCAAGATTGTTTTTTATATCCATGAAAGGAGATTGATCATCATGTTTGGTCTGGTTCCATTTGCAGCTGGCAACGATCTTATGAGAGAAGAAGGCAAGTTGTTCAATCGCCTGCTGGATGCCTTTGATACCCCCTTCACTAGCACAAGCAATCTTGGCTTCAAAGTCGATGTCAAAGACAACGGCACGGCCTACGAACTTACCGCCGACCTTCCCGGCTTCAAGAAGGAAGATATTTCCTTGAGCTACGAAAACAACTATCTCACCCTTTCCGCCAAGCGGGAAGACAGCAATGACCAGCAGGACGATAACGGCAACTATATCCGCCGGGAGCGCAGCTATGGCCAGATGACGCGTTCCTTCTACATCACTGGCATTGACAAAGCCAAAGCCGCTGCTGACTTCAAGGATGGGGTGCTTAAGATCCAGCTCCCCAAACTTCAGGAGCAGGTTCCCGTTTCCCACCAGATTCCCATTTCTGGCTGATTGATAACATCTCATTCCATTCTTCCTGAAAAGTCCTACGATCAAAAACGGCAGCAGCCGCATGTCTATATTCTGACATGCGGCTGCTGCCGTTTTTGTTTGAAT
>JAGBLH010000149.1 GCA_017635515.1 Selenomonas sp. | reverse complement strand
AGATCCTCCTGATTATGGGTTGTCGCAAACACCATTATATCAGAGGTCTGTGCGTTATTTTTATTTTTTGCTATGTGCTGTTGCACTTAGATTGTAAATCCGTCCCAGAAAAGAAGGAGGATAACATCATGAGCCAGTACAAAGACGAAAAAACCGGGAAATGGTATGCGATTTTCCGCTATCGCACCTACGAAGGAGCCAACAAGCAGGTTAAGAAGTGCGGCTTCGCCACCAAGCGGGAAGCCAAGCAGTACGAGACGGATTTCATCAGCAAGATGAACGGTAGCAAGGACATGAGCGTCAAGAGCCTGTCAGAACTCTACCTTGCCGATTGCAAGAAACGTAACAAGCCCGCAAGTTACCAGACCACAGCCGACTGCCTCAGGAACCGGTGAATTGTGCGCCCTTCGCCTCAAGGACATCGACTTTGAACGGGGCGTTGTTCACATCGAGCGGAACAAGGTTCATATCTTCAATGTCGGCGACGTTTTCCAGACCCCGAAGACCGCAACGAGCCGTCGCACCATCGGTATGCCGGACAGGCTCAAGGAGGAACTCATGGAATATGTCCAACGGCTTTACGACCCGAAACCGGACGACCTTCTCTTTCCTCGGTCGGCCAGCAGTATCGGCAGGTATTTCCGCAATACGCAAAAGCGAAACAACTTCGAGCCGCATATCCGCCTCCACGACCTCCGCCACTCCCATGCCTCCCTGCTCCTCAACATGGGCATTTCCGCCAAGGCCATTGCCGACCGCCTCGGCCATGCCAATGAGATTATGCTGTATCGCACCTATGGGCACATGTATCTGGAACAGCGGGATGAATTGGTGGCAAAACTGAATAAACTGTGAGCCGAATCTATCACCGCGACACCTTGGGAAACCATCCCAGGGTGTTTTTGTCGCGGAAAAATTGACCTGTGAGAATCCTATCTACGTCAGCCCCACATTGGCGGGGATGATGGGATTGGAGACGGCGATTTTCTTGGAGCAGTTCCACTCCAGCTTGCAGAAATGCCAGAGCGAAGTGGACGGCAAGCCATGGTTTACTGGTGGCATTGACACATTGGCCAAGGAACTTCCTTTTATGGCTCCCAAGGCTATTCGGCAGACGATGAAGCGTCTCGTGAAGTCAGGACTGATTGAGGTTTCCCTGCGTGAGGGGAAGAAATGGTACACCTTGGCTTATGCAGAACTGGATCGGAAGGTATCGGCGTATCGGGTACAGCACGGTATTTCGTTGCCAACGGAAGTAGGTGAAGCGAAATGAGGAACGGACGAGCGGCATCCCCTTCCACCCTTATGACCGTGGAGGAAGTCATGGCAGCAGCTGGCGTGGGCAAAAATACAGCCTACCAGATTATCAAGCTGTTGAATACCGAACTGGAAAAGATGGGAAAGCTCACCTTTCGTGGACGGGTGAACCGTCGATTCTTCGAGGAACGCTTTGAATATAACGGAAAGCAGGGATAACTTATGGCAAATCGCAGAATGTTCGCCAAGACCGTGATTGAGACAGATAAATTCATGGGGATGCCCATTTCCACCCAATGCCTCTACTTCCATCTGCTTTTGCAGGGGGACGATGAGGGATTCGTTGCCAATCCGAGGCAAATTATGCGGCAACTGGGGGCATCTGAGGACGATATGAAAATCCTGATTACCAAGGAATATGTCATTGCCTTTGACAGCGGGGTTATCGTCATTCGGGAGTGGTTTATCCACAACCAACATCGGCGTGACCGTTTCACTCCCACGGTTCACAAGGAAAAATCTATGCTGAATCTCAGCGATGACAAGATTTACCATCTCCTCCCATCCGGCGTTGATTCGTCTGGCAACCAACTGGCAACCCATGGTTGCCAAAATGCTAACCACCGGTTACCACAGTATAGTAGAGTATAGGTTAGATAAGCATAGGATAGATGAGGATAGGGAAGATGGTCTGGCAACCAATCTCATCGACGATATCCTCTCCCTTTACCATGAGATTTGCCCATCCCTGCCCTCTGCCAAGGTGGTAACGCCACAAAGGGAAAAAGCCATGAGGGAACTATATGCCCTTCTCGGCAATGACTTGGAGGCCATCAGGGAATATTTCCAGAAGTGCGCCGATACACCCTTCCTCTGTAGCAAAAGCAAGAATGGCTGGAAGGCAAACCTGGATTTCCTGCTTGACCCAAGCAAATGTGCCAATATCATCGAGGGCAAGTACGATGATTGGAGGGATACCGATGGAGGAAATGGAGCCGATAACGGAAATTCTAGCAAGGCTGATGGAGAAACATCCTCGTTTAGCGCAGACCTTGAAGCCTTTGAACGGCAACAGGACTTGCCGGGGGAGCTATGACTGGCTTTTGCCGGAGGAACTGAACCGCCACATGGCAGAGATTGTGCGCATCGAGGACAGGCGGGAACTGTGCAGGGACTGCACGGGAGACTGCCGACAGAATACCAAAGGCTATTACGATGTGGTCAGCCCCACATCTTCGGGGCTGTTCCACTGCATTATGGTGCTATGTGAACATGAACGGGCAAGGCAGGAACAGGCGCGGCTGAACCGTCTTATCCAGTCCGGCGGCATCCCCAAGGCGTATGAGGGAAAGACCCTTGGGATTACATCCCGTCAGAAGCCAACAGGAAGGCCGTAGATGTGGCGAAGTGGCTCATCGAGTACAAGATAAGGGCGCACTGTTTTACGGGGCTACAGGGACAGGCAAGACGCTTCTGGCAGCGATTGTGGCGCAGGAGAAGATGAAGCGGGGCATATCCGTGGTCTTTGCCAGCGTTCCCGACCTCCTGATGGACATACGGGACAGTTTTGGCACGGGCAGGACGGCAGAGATTCTGCGTTCTGTCCAGAGAGCGCCCTGCCTTGTGCTGAACGATATGGGAGCGGATGAGCGAGTGGGTGGGTGAGCAGGTCTTTGCTGTTCTCAACTATCGCTTGAATCATGAGCTACAGACTATCATCACATCGAACTATGGTCTGACGGCATTAGCAGGGCGCATGCCAGCGGCCACCAAGGGCAGGGACTCTCGCGACGATGTGCAGAGCCAGCGGATACTCAGCCGTATCTGCGGGATGTGCTATATCGTCGAGGTCGGCGGTGGGGACTATCGGATGGGACAATCATAGACCCTGTTTCACGGAGAAACCGGACAATCTGTTGCTGCTCGGCATATCAAGCGTGACGAGTAGCAACAGATTTTATCCAGAGGCGCCGTAAAACCCCTGCCTTTAGGCATGGGGATATAAGGCGCGTCCGCCGAATTTGCGTAAGCAATTGAAGGCGGATCATTCTTTTTTGCCCTAAATTTCAGCTAACTCAGTCCCTTCTATGCTACAATAACTAGAGGAAGGAGGTGAATTTCATGGCAAAAACCAACAAGGATTCCCAAAAAGAGCCTAATCTGCGTGTCCAGGGGCAACGCATCAAAGGTCTGTCCAGCGACGATTTCTTTCTGTTGCGGCAGATGTGTGCTTTTTCGAACAACCTTTACAACGTGGCTCTTTACAGCGTACGCCAGCATTACTTCGCAACAGGCAAATACCTGCGGTATGAGGGAAACTACCATAAATGCAAAGGCAATGAGAACTACAGGCTTTTGCAGGCAGGAGTTGCCCAGCAGTCCTTAAAAGACGTCGGGGAGGCAATGCTGGGCTTCTTTGCCAAGCTGAAACTTAAAAAGGCAGGCCAGTATGACGAAAAGGTAAGAATGCCTCACTATCAGCAAAAAAGCGGATTGTATACGCTGACGCTGTCAACGAATGCCATTGCTATTCATGATGGGAAACTTCTGTTGCCTATGAGTCGTACTTTTACGAAGCTGTTCGGCAGCCATAAAATCTATATTCCTGTCCCGAAGAATCTTCTCGGGGAGGATATTCGCGAAGTACGCATCAAACCTATCTGCGGTGGCAGGTGGTTCAAGGCTGATTTCGTGTACAAAATCGAGCAGTCCCCGCTGCAGGCGGAGAAGGACAGTGTCTTGTCGGTCGATATCGGCACAGAGAACCTTGCGACTTGCATTGCAACAACTGGTGCCTCGTTCATTATGGACGGGAGGAAAGCAAAATCAATCAACCAGCGTTGGAACAAGAGCAAGGCGCACCTGCAGACTATCGGCGACAAACAGGCTCACGGGAAACGGCATGGCATCGGCAGGAAAGAAGCTGCCCTTACCGACAGGCGCAACCGCCGCACGAAGGATATCCTTAACAAGACTGCCAAATACATCGTGAATTACTGCTTGGAAAACCACATTGGCACTATTGTCATCGGAAGCAACAAAAACCAGAAGAAAGGCATCCGCCTTGGCAGGGTAAACAACCAGAACTTTGTTCAGTTGCCGTTTGCCCGCCTGCGCGAGCAGCTTGAATCGCTGTGCTGGAAATATAGCATCCGCTATATCGAGCAGGAAGAATCCTATACCAGTAAGGCAAGCTTCGCCGACGGAGATATCATCCCTGTTTACAAGGCATCAGACAAACAGAAATATGTATTCAGTGGCAGACGCATCAAGCGTGGTCTCTACAGGTGTGCTGACGGGCGTCTGGTGAATGCTGACGTGAACGGGGCAGCAAATATCCTCCAAAAGAGTGGAATCGCCTTCAACAGGAAAACCGTGCTTCGGGGATTGTTTACATGTCCCCAGCGAATCAGAATCGCATAACACAAAAGTAAGCGTTGGTCGCTTCCTCAGACAAGGGAAGCGGCGAAGCCCTTCGGGGCTACCGTGTACCGGCAGTTTGGCTTTGCCCGCAGAAATAAGGTCCGTGAAACCTGCGGATACGGACAGGCGTAACAGCGACAAACTTTCTGCAAATCTCTCCACGGCTAAATTCGGGAATCCCCCGGCTTTAGCCGTGGGGAGGATGTCAAATGGTTTCAGCAGGATTTTAGAGTAAGCATAACGAATGTCGTGCGATTAAGCAAAAATATTTGGCTCATATGAGGTGGGAGGCGGTCTATTGAGTTACATCAAACAGATGACTATCAAAGGCTTCAAAAAATTCTTGGATTTTCAAGTTCAATTCAATGAGAAGACGAGCATAATTGTAGGCGAAAACGAGGCAGGAAAAACCACAATTTTAGACGCACTCCGAATAGTATTAAATCAACAGCACAGAAATTCGGACAAATCAATACTGCGTGATCTCTTTAATGCTGAAATGGTAAAGTCTTTTCAAGGAAATCCGAGCATTAAAACTCTTCCTCAAATAATAATTGAAGTGGAATTAGAATTGGATTCCAAGCAAAGAAATGCAGAATATTTTTATGGTGAAGTTTACGGGGAGAAAAAGAGTCAAGCAGAAAAATATGGCATTCGTTTCGAATGCAAATTCGATGAAGTGCTTGGTGAGGGATTAGAAGACACCATTGCCGAAGGAAAGATTCCGTATGAATATTATCAATTAACATGGACAACATTTGCGAATAACCCGTATCAAGTTGTGAAACGGCCAATTAAATTCATTTCCATAGATACGACAAGTAGCAGTTCATCTATCTCATTTAATATATATTCCGCGGTAAAATCCATCGTCTTTAGACGGTACCACTTTTAGTAGCCTATCTTCGAGATGAGAAAAAGAGTATACTGACCATGAGGTGAAAATCAATGGACAAGTATATGCATGGTGGACATACGCGGTATGATATAAAAATTCATGTCGTATGGGTAACAAAGTACAGGTATCCGGTGCTTAGAAAAGACATAGGGTATAGGTTACGAGATTTGTTAAGACAGGGATGTGAAGCGAGAGATATTGGACTACTTGCAGGGCATATACGTCCTGACCATGTGCATCTGTTGCTGTCGATACCGCCAGCACTGTCCGTGAGTCAAGTGGTGAAGTATCTGAAAGGCAGGTCGTCACACCTACTGCAAGATGAATTTCCCGCGTTGAAGAAACGGTATTGGGGGCAGCATCTGTGGGCACGAGGATACTTTTGTGTATCAGTGGGAGAATTGAAGGAGGAAATGATAACAAAGTACATTAACGAGCAGGGCAGACAGGATGAGGATAATTTCCAAGTAACAGAGTAAAGCACTTTTAGTGGTGCTTTAGCCGAGTTTCACTCGGAATGTTTTACTCGGCTTTAGCCGAAATTGGCGACTTTCAGTCGCTAAGGACTTTAGTCCTTAAAACCCAGCGTCTTTAGACGGTGGTATGTTTAGTAAAATAATTAAATTGATAATCTAAACTTACAATTGGATATTCTGATATAGCACCGCTATAATGAAACCAACAAGAGGAAATGCAGATGCGATGAAAGGGGTATACACATGTCACTGGAGATTTTGGAAGCAAAAGAAGCGATTCGCGAGGTTATTGATGGTTTTGCCAATCTGGAGTGCAATGTGCCAGCGTAGATGGTTTATTTCACCGAAGATGTTCATGTCATGGTCTATATGGGCGATAAGCTCACGATGGATATTCATGGACGGGACACAATGGAAAAGCAGTTCAGCGCCTTTATCGGCGACATCAAGGCCTCACACCATCAAAACGGGCAGCAGGTTATTGCAGTAGAAGGCGATACGGCCACTGCCGGGCGGCTCTGGTGATGGAAGAAAACGGTCATGATGTGGTATCCGATAACTACATCCGCTATACGGATAAACTGGTGAAGCAGGAGGGCAAATGGCTCATCAAAGAGCGTGAGCAGCATTTTGTCATCACGAAAAAGCAAGATTTGTAAGAATACTCATATTTTAGCAAATATGATTGCTGAAGAGCTTCCTGGAGCAGATATGTTTGAAATCAAGACGGTGAAGGAATACGCTGCAGATTATCTGGCATGCACCGAATAAGTCAAACCTGAAAAAGAACAGGAGGTAAGGCCACAGTTAGCCCTTACAATAATACTACGATTTCGGACTTAATTTCTACAACAATCGTACGATTTACTTGAAAGAATAGTACGATTTTGCTATAATATAATGAGGGGGCGGTAATATGTCTGTCACAGCAACTGAATTCAAGGCTAACCTGGGTAAATATATTGCTTTGGCTGCCACCGAAGATGTTTTCATAACTCAATACGGCAAAGTGGTAGCAAAACTGACCAATCCTTATCAGGACAATGTGAAATTAGCCGAATCTCTTTTTGGCATCTTGCCTCAGGAGACTACCTGGGAGGAAGCCATGGAGGATCGCGAAGTATGAAGGTTCTGCTGGATACTAATATTGTTGTCGATGTTCTGCAAGACAGAGAGCCTATGAATCTGTATGGCAGAATGATTTTTTTGGCAGTTGCCAAGAAAAAGATTAATGGTTATCTTACTGCCAAAGAAATAGCAGATATTCATTTCTTTGCTAGAAAACAGTTCAAAGGGCAGGAAAATGTGGATGCCAAGGCGAGACAAGTGGTGGCGAAAATGATGACCTTGTTTGATATTATCGATACTACAGGGAAGGATTGCCGCCAAGCCATGGGATTTTCCAATGGTGATTATGAAGATGCTGTTATGATGGCTTCGGCGGAGCGTTGTCAAATGGATGCCATAGTGACTAGAAATACCAAGCACTTTAGTTTGTGTAATACTCCCGTTTATGAGCCGGATGAGTTTGTGTCTCAATTTTTGAACGAATGATATCCTTGACACGAAGGGGACAGGGGATTGGCCCTGTCTCTTTTTTTAGGCACAAAAATACCCTCGGACGGGTATGTGCGAGGGCATGGGGCTTCAGTTCATTTGTGCGGACATGACTTCTTTGCTATTCTCCCCAAAGCGTGATGGGGAGGATGGTTTGGTAATGTTCAAAGTCTCTGTCAACTGTGTATATGATGAAATTGTTTCTGACGGCAACGGCGCAGATCAGAAAATCTACAGCTGAACCTTGTATTCCTTTGCGCCTGCACATATTAGCGTATTGGGCGGCCAATTCATAGTCTTCGGTTGCTATGCCTGCATCAGGCAGACAGGAGAGCAACTTTTTCAGCTTGAGAAATTTCTCCTCGTCAGAAAGTCCGGATAAGATTTCCTGCCGCACAGGGCCGATGAGTACGGCGCGCAAATCGCGCAGCAGTTTGGCAAGCGTTGCAGCTATGGCGGGGGAAGGCTCTTTCCTCCGCAGAACTTCTGACCAGATGCAGGTGTCTACCAAAATTTTAGACATGGCGCTTCCTCTCTGCCTTGTAGTCATAGCTTTCATCGAAATCAAAGGTGCCGAAGGAGTTTATGAGTTCTTCGGCTTTCCGGCGCTGGATGAATTCCGTCAGCGCCAGGGTGACGGTGTCTTTTTTGGTCTTCAGGCCGCCGATGCTGACAGCCTGGTTCAGTAAATTGTCGTCAAGGGCCAAATTGGTTGCCATGCGAAGCACCTCCTTTTGCTTCAATTATATCACACATTGTCATGTGTGGATAGTAAGCAAAAGACAGCCCGCAGTGGCAAGGGGGTGTTTCTTTTTGTGGGCTGCTGGCGAATCAGGATAAGCGGGCACAAAAACACCCTCGGACGGGTATGTGCGAGGGCATGGGGCTTCAGTTCATTTGTGCGGACATGGCTTCTTTGGGGAATTTCATGATGGCTTTCAGATAGGCGATGGCGGTGTTGTCTAGCTTGCGGCGGCCTTGTTCTCAGTTGCGGAGGGTGGAGAGGGGGATGCCGTAGGCACGGGAGATCAACATGTCCCAGATTCAAGTTGACAACTTTACAGGTGATATGTTAGTGTATAAAAACCTAGTAAATTGCTATGAAATTTTGCCATGATATCGACTGACAAGGTTGTGTAAGAGGGAGGGAAAGCCGTGGAGCGGGCAGATAGAGCGTACGCCGTCAATGCCAGGCGGCATCTGCATAAGTATCCGGAGCTCAGCTTGAAAGAATACAAGACGGCTGAGTATATTCGCAGGCAACTGGTGGAGTTTGGCCTTGAGTATGTGGCGGTGGGGGAGACTGGTACTTTTGCCGTCATAGAGGGAGGCAAGGGACAGGGCAGGAGGGTGCTCCTGCGGGCGGATATAGATGCCCTGCCCATGGAGGAAAAGACCGGCCTGCCTTTCAAGTCTGTGCATGAGGGTGTCATGCATGCCTGTGGCCATGATCTGCACACGGCGGCTCTCCTGGCGGCGGCTAAAAGGCTCGCTGAGCTGAAGGACAGCTTTGCCGGTATGGTGCTGCTGGCCTTTCAGCAGGCAGAGGAAAAGGGACATGGTGCCAGTTTCTTCCGTGAGCAGGGGCTGACCAGGGGCTATGACCGGGCCTTTGGTGTCCACATCGCCCCGGACAGACCGCTGGGGAAGGTGGTGCTGTCCAGAGGGGCGGATGCTCCATCCTGTGATATTTTCCGCCTGGTGCTGACAGGGAAGAAGGCTCATATCGCCAGGCCCCATCTTGGCATAGATGCCCTGCAGGCCGGGGCGGTGCTGGCAGGGGAACTGGCCAAGCTCTCAGCCCGCGCCATAGACCCGGCAGATAAGGTTATCGTGGGGGTGGGGCTTTTCCGGGCTGGCACTTCCTACAACATAATTGCTGATGAGGCGGTCATAGAGGGCACTCTGAGAGCTTATACGGAGGAAAACAGGAAACGCCTGCAGGAGCAAGTCCGGGAACTGGCAGCCGGAGTGGAAAGGCTCTACAGGGTGAAGGTAGCCTGCGAGATTGTCGATTGCGCTGATGTGCTGGTCAATGATGATACGGTCCGTGAGGAAGTGGCAGAGGTGGCACGGCAGCTCCTGGGAGAGGGCGGCGTGGAAATCTCTGAAGAGCCGGCCTTTGGCTTTGCTGCTGATGATTTCTCCGAATTCCTCAGGGAGTGCCCCGGCGCCTATGCTCATGTGGGGGTGGGCGCAGAGGGGAAACCTGTCTCCTGGGAGCCATTGCACAGCGACAGATTGGAGCCGGAGGAAGAAGCGGTCATCATCGCCGCCAATCTCCATCTGAACTACGCCCTGCAGGTGCTGGGGGCAGCAGGGGAGGGCGGCCGGCCATGAAGAATCCCCTGCGCTACCAGATTTCCGAATACGACTGCGGCCCCACCTCCCTGCTGAACGGCATTTCCTACCTCTTTGAGCGGGAGGAAATACAGCCGGAGATACTCAGGAACATCATGCTCTACTCTCTGGATTGCTACGGCAAAGGGGGCATCCTGGGGAAAAGCGGCACTTCCCGCATGGCCATGATGTTCCTCTCCCGCTGGCTCTGCGGAGTGGGTAAGGCGGGCATCCTGCCCATCGAGTGCCACTACCTCTCCGGCAGGTCTGTCTATCTGGGCAGCGAAAGCCTGATAGATGATGCCCTCTGCCGGGGCGGCGCCGTGGTGATGCGCCTCTACATGGACGGTGAGCACTATGTGCTGCTGACGGGGAAGGAGGGAGAGAAGATACAGCTTTTTGACCCCTATTATATGGAGGAATTGCCCGTTGGGGAGGGCATAGAGTGCGATTTTAGGCACCCCAGGGAGTATAACCGCCTGGTGCCTGCCTGCTGCTTCAATCGGGAGGGGGAACTGCCCTACGCCTTGGGGAAGCAGGAAGAGAGGGAAGCGGTGCTTATCTTTGACACCCGTACCAAGCGCACGCCGGAGAGGACTATTGAGTATTTCATTTGATAGATGAAGGATAAAAATAAAACCTATTGACATGTCCATGCGACTGCTCGGAGAAGAGCCAGGCGGTTGGTTACCGAAGGCTCTTTTTTTGCGTGTAAAAAGCCCCCTGACATTGCTATCAGGGGGCATGGCGGGAGTCCTTCCTAATATTATATCAGCTGGACATGAGGTCGGGATTGTCCCCTACGGGGGGAGCAATGATTTAGACTGTCTTTTTTGCGTGAACTATAGCTTATTTCTCTACTTCGGCATCGTCTGCGGTGTATTCCTCTAAGGAATTTTCCCGCACCTGTATGCAGATGAAGCTGATGCCCTCGTCGGCAGCGGCGGAGAACTGGCGTCTGGCCTTAGGTGCCACACGCAGCCAGTCGCCGGCAGCCAGTTCTACAGTCTCGCCGTCAATGATGGCCTGTCCTTTGCCCGAGATAACAAAGTAGATTTCCTCATTCTTCTTGTGGTAATGCACAAAAGGGACGCCTGCTCCGGCCGGGAGGTTGTTGATACTGATTTCAGCTCCCGTCAGCCCCAGTTTATCATGCAGTTCCGTTCTTGCATCCTTTGCTACGCTGATCTTGTTGAAGTTTGCCATTTTGTTTTCCTCCTAGAATACGCTAAACACAATGTTGTAATAATCTTGCTTACATTAAGATGATATCATTGCCTAGATGTAATGTCGATAGTTACAATGGACTTTTTTCTAAAATTTTAAGAGTTTCCTAAAAAAATCTAAATAAGATCATCTCCCTGCTTTTCATTGACCTGTTACAATTGATGTAATATAATATGTTACAACAATTGTATGTAATGGTTGATGTAATGTCAATAGATACAACGATTTTTTTGGAGGATCTTTCATGAAGTTTTCTTTTCGTCTGCCAGTAGCAACGCATATCTTGCTTTGTATCGAGCGGTTCAAGGATGAATACAAGACCACTTCCACCTTTTTGGCCAGCAGTGTCAATGTGAACCCGGTCATTATTCGGAAAACATTGGGCCAGCTCAAAGCCGCTGGTCTGGTGGAAGTGGCGGCAGGTGTCGGCGGAGCAAAACTCACCAAAAGCCCGAAAGACATCACCTTATGGGATATCTTCCAGGCCGTGGAAGAGGATGAAGATTTGTTTCATTTTCAGGAGAACCCAAATCCCAAGTGTCCTGTGGGCAGGAATATCCACGGGGTGTTAGGTGACAAGCTCGAAGAAGTCAGGCAGCATATGCTGGCTGATTTCAAGAAAGTAACCCTGGCTGATTTACTGGCATCCATCGCGGCTAAGGAAGCGGCTGAGTGAGAAAATGCACGACATCTGGAATCCATGGCACGGCTGCAAGAAAATCAGCCCCGGCTGTGCCAACTTATATGTATACGCTGGACAAGCAGAGAGGGAATTACAGCCCTCATTGCCATGCCTGTGGCAGTCGCTTGATATGCAATGGATGCAGCCGTTGCGGCAAGTGCGGATGAGAGGATTGACATATGTCAAAAATATGGTAAGATATGATTAAGGCATATGTCAAAAATGGAGGTTGATGATGAGCAGGCCAATGAAAAAGCGCCGGGTAAGTGCCTTGCCTCCCTGCGCACGTTTTATGCCGCAGGGTTGCGAAGATGCTCCGGAGGTCACTATTTCTCTGGAGGAATATGAGTGCATCCGTCTCTTGGATTACGTAGGCATGACCCAGGAAGAATGTGCCAGGCAGATGGGGGTGGCCCGTACCACGGTGCAGGCTCTGTATCTGGCAGCCCGCAAACGCATGGCAGGCTGTCTGGTGGAAGGGCGTCCTTTGGTCATCAGCGGCGGGAGTTTTGAACTTTGCCCTGCTTGTCAGCACAGCCCTCATCCAGTGCGATTATCAATGCAGAAAGGAAGTAACAATTTTATGAAACTTGCAGTTACCTATGACAACGGCCAGATTTTCCAGCACTTCGGCCATACAGAAGAGTTCAAGGTTTACACCATTGAGGACAATGAGATCAAGGAATCCCATATTCTCTCCAGCAACGGTGTCGGCCATGGTGCCCTGGCTACCCTCCTGCAGGAAGAGGATATCAGCACCTTGATCTGCGGTGGCATTGGCGGCGGTGCCCAGAATGCTCTGGCTCAAGCAGGCATTACCTTGTACGGTGGTGTTCAGGGCAGTGCCGATGAAGCAGTAAATGCTTTCCTGGCAGGCAAACTAGCTTATGATCCTGCTGTTCACTGCGACCATCACGGTCACGGTGAAGGCCATAGCTGCGGCGGCCACGGTCATGGCCACGGTGAAGGCCATGGTTGTGGCGGTCACGGCCATGGACATGGTTGCCACTGATCATCAGCAATACAGACTTAAGGTGCTCGGCAAATTGTCGGGCACCTTTTTGCAAGTACATATTTAGGAGGGCTTTACCATGAAAGCTGATTGTGCCAACTGCAAGACCCACGCCTGCTATACCAAGGGAACCAACTGCACCGGCATCGACTGGGAGACTATCCTGGAGGCTTACACTGAAGATGAACGCCGTATGATGAAGGCTGCTGCCTATGTAGAGGGCACTTTTTACAGCAACATCACCCGCCTTCAGGAAACAGCAGAATTTGCCAAGGCCATGGGTTACAAAAAGCTGGGCATGGCCTTCTGCATCGGCCTCAACGCCGAAGCCCGCTATATTGCCCGCTACTACAAGCAGCAGGGGTTCGAGTTTTACAGCGTATGTTGCAAGGCTTGCAGTTTCAACAAAAAGGAGCTTGACCTAAAGCAGGTCAAGCCCGAACTGGAACACGAGGCCATGTGCAATCCTAAATTCCAGGCCAGAATCCTGGCGGAAAAAGGCACGGAGCTTTTCATCTCCTGTGGCCTCTGCGTAGGCCACGATGCCATCTTCAACGCCAGCTGCCCCGGGCCCGTTACCACTCTGGTGGTCAAGGACAGACTGCTGGCACATAATCCTCTCGGAGCCATCTATTCCCGCTACTGGAAGCGGAAACTGGGGATCATGGAGGAAGAGGATGTGTAACTCCTCGCTCAGCGGGTCTTATTTGATTATACCTGTCTGGATAAGGATTCCAAGAATGTCCGGATTGCCTATATCGGAGATAAATTTTCCATCCTTTAATCCGTAGAAATTCATGCAGCGTACCTTAAAGGATTTTCCTGTAGCAGGATGCCCCATAAATTCTCCATCATGGGTCCCGGTACAATTCCAGCAAACAGCAATCTTGTTTGGCTCGATCACACAGTCAGCGAGATGCCATTGGATGTCAGAAAAGGCTGATTGCATCATATGGACGATGAAAAGATAACCTTTTGGTCCTTTGAGTGGTTCCGGCTGTGTTGGTGCATAAAAGACAGCATCTTCAGCAATGAGTTCTGCTGCTAAAGATTCATCGGCGGTGTTAATCATCGTTTCAAATTTAGATATAAGTTCATGTTCATTGGACATAGATATATCTTCCTTTCCTAAATGGATGATGGATTTCTGCTTACAGGCACATCTTAACAGGAATAATTCGATTTGTGAAATGCTATTATCGCATTATTTATGCACAAAGCGTATCAATTGTGCTATCATAATCTTATAGATGACAGAGTGGATTCGTGATGAGGTGATAGCATGAATACCCAGCAGCTTGAATGCTTCACTACCTTGGCCAAGACGTTGAACTACGCCAAAACCGCTGAACAGCTTTCCATGTCTCAGCCTGCCGTATCCCGGCAGATTCAAAGTTTGGAAACCGAACTGGGTGCCCAGCTTTTTAATCGTACCACCCGTTCTGTAGCCCTGACACAGGTGGGGTTCCAGTTCCTGCCCGATGCCCAGCAGATGCTCGGACTCTACTATCATTCTATGGAATGGATTTCCACATTCCATAAGCACAAACGCACGGTGCTTCGCATTGGCTACGCTGACTCTCATGCCAACTGGTTTATCAGCAAGATTCTCTCCAAGGTGCTGGCAGATAATGAGAACATCGTGCCGGAGCTGACCCTTGACCAGACCGATGCCAATCTGCACCGGCTCACCATCAGTCAGCTTGATTTGGTAGTGGGCATCAAGGATGCCAAATTCACTGCTGAGGATATTGTCTTCCAAAAACTCCATGATGATGCCTTTGTCTGTGTCGTGCGGAAAAATCATTCGTTGGCCCTGGCATGCAAAAAGGGACGCCGTAAAAGCGTCTCCTCTGAAGATATGTGGCCTCACCGTCAGGTAATTGCCATTCCTCCTTACCTCCTGAAGCATGTATTCTCCCGTGGGCATCACATCGTCCCTGTCAATGACGAGTTGGACAACATCCTCTGTGCCACCACCAGTGAAGCCTACAACCTTGCTCTGGCCGGGGCAGGCTTTGCCCTTATCCCCAAGCATCTTGCCCTGCCTCACAAGGAGCTTGCCTTCCTTCCCTGGACAGAATCTCCCCATGCTCCCATGGGCATCTACTATCGTCAGCAATCTAACATAGACAAAAATTCTGCCATCTACAAATTCATCTGCCTGGCCAAGGATTGTGTTGCCACAGCTTTGCCATGCAGCATGCAATAGGCTGTTTTAGTCATCTTCAGTACGCTCCTCATGCTTCATAGCGGTTTGTTCCACTGCTTCCAAGTAGTCAAACAGGGCTGCAATGGAGGGGCGAACTTTTATCTGAAAATGTAGGGAAAGATAGGAGCGGATTCATGAATAAGGATATGGACAGATCAAAGGCTAAGGAAAGATATGCGGCGGGAAAGATGCGTCAGCATTCCACCAGAGCCTTGTTTTTCATCGGCGGTTTTGGGGCAGCTTCCTGGGCTCCTTTGATTCCTCTGCTTAGGGAACGGCTGGCTATTGGTGAGGATGTGCTGGGCATGATGCTTTTATGTATAGGCATCGGCTAGCTCTTGACCATGCCCCTCTCCGGTGCCGCCGCCGTGCGTTTTGGCTGCCGGAGGACGCTGACCGTGGCTGCAGAAAGATATGCCTATCAGCATGGCGGTGCCTGCGGTAAGCACCCTTGGGTATCTGGGAATACTTATGGGACCCGCGGCCATCGGCTTTCTGGCTTACCAGACCAGTCTCTATGCAGCCTTTGGCTTGCTGGCGTTTTTGGTGGCACTGCAGGCCCTTATTGCGGCCTATGTATACAAGAAGGTTTTGTGAGTTATAATATTCGCCAACCTCACCTATAGAGGTGGGGAACATCTTCTTCCGAGTTATATTCTGGTCAAAGACGAAAAACAAAGGTGCGTCATCAATGGTGACGCACCTTTGCTGCATTAGGGGGAGGGACAAAGGAGATCAGGACTTGAGTTTTTCGGAGCATTTAAGAATTTCATCGTAATGGGAAATCTTGTAGTCCAGTCTCTCGATGGTGGATTGCAAGGTTTCCAGTTGCTCCTGCAAGCGGGCACGCTGCTCCACCAGGATATCCTTGCGGGCTGCCTCGGTGCCTTCCTGGAAGAACAGGGAAACGTACTCGATAAGGGCTTCCACTTGCACTCCGGCACCACGCATGCACTTGATGAATT
>JAGBLH010000148.1 GCA_017635515.1 Selenomonas sp. | reverse complement strand
GTTGCAAAAGGTGAATTGCCGGTGAAAGATTTGAAGATTTATTATGTTGATAAGAACGAACAGGGGATTGCCGGTGTCGAAGAAATGGAATTGTTAGATAATGGTAAATTTAAAAGGGCATGGAAAACGGGATTCTTTGATCAGTCCTTTGAGTTAACGATGGAACTGCTTAACGCTGATCACTAAGGGGAAGATAAGATATGCATAGATGGAAGCTTGTCATAACAGCAGATGCATTTCCGTTTGTTATTTCTTGGGAGCATCCAGAAATTGTTGCAATGATTATACAACATACGATTTTGTATTGTGATGAACTTATTGCTATTTATAGGGGTAGTGAAAATTGTGATGTGATAACTGCTTTTATTTCTAGTGTTGCTAATTCAGCGGAATGGACAATAGAAAAAATAAAGGAGAAGTCAAGTAATACTAATAAAAAGGATAATATTTATACGAGATTAATGCAGTTATCTAAACAAAATGGCTTGTTAATTATTGATCCCAGTGAACATAGTATCGTTAATAAAAAAATTAAGCGCGTGAGTTCATCGGAACTGGTGAGTAATAATGATAATTTATTGGCAATGTATTCATTCCCATACGCATGCACAATAAATTCATCTAGAGATATGAGGTTTTATATTCGTTGGATTACCAAAATATTGAACAATGAACGTTCTATACAAATAATTGATCGTTATGCTTTTACATCTGAAGGGCTTGAAGGATTAGAAAAAGTTCTGGAAATCGTGGGAGAAAATGCAAGTGTGGATATTTACTGTGATAATTCCAGTTGCAGTGATGGTGAGATTAAAGGCATTTGTAGAGGAAAACTCAAAAATTATAAGATAAAAGTTTATAGGTGTTCAGGAATGCATTCAAGATGGATACAAGCACAGTCTTTTTATATAAACCTAGACTACGGAATACAAATGGTGAATCCAAATGCAAATATAAAAAAATTGCAGGGAAGTACATATTTGATGAATAAAGGGACTAGAGATGGTATACCAACTTCTTGTAGGGAAATTTGCTTGTCGGATATTAATACGCAATAAGATTAAGCAAAGATTTTTCTTGGATTTTACGTGTAGGATTTAGGAGAGTAACATAATGTATGATTATTCTAATAAAAATATATATATCTGGGGAACTGGAATAAGAGCTCATGCCTTAATTGCTGATTTGAAGCATCAAGAAATTCTTTTTCCAGAGGATGACTTGCATGTAGAAAATTCAATAGTGGCCTATATTGATAGCAATGAAGATAAACAAGGAAGTAAAATAGACAATAAAAAAATATTATCGCCAAATGATATAGATTGGAAAGATGATAAACTGCTTTGTGTGCTTGCGTTGGCAAATCCTAAAGAGATAATTAAATATTTGAAGGAAGAAAAATATCTTTTATATGGATTACATTTTATCACAGATTCAGATTTTATATATTACCTTCATTGTGCGTATTTGGCACATGCAACAGATTATAAAAAAGCTAGAAACAAGTTCCTTCCAGTTGCAAAAAAAATATATGAGTGGTGGGGAACCAAAGTAAAATTTGATGATTTTCAGAAGGGGGTGACAGGGATATCTCCTTCTGAATGGGTAAGTGCTGTTTATTTTATGTTTGGGAGGAAAGTTGAGAAATTTATAAAGAGAATAGAAGTAGAGGCATCATTTACAGCAGAGAAAAGACATATTAAAACTATCGGGATAAAATTGGGTCAATATGGGATTGGTGGTGCTGATAGGGCGGTTTCTAATTTGATACCCATATATCGTAGCTGTGGATATCGCATAGTGCTTTTTTATCACAATAAAGAGAAACAATATGAATATGATCTTCCTGAAGACGTAGTTCGCATAAATCTAAGAAATAACTTTTATAACTCTCCTTATGATTTCTTTCAAGAATTATCTGCATCAATGGGGAAATATAATATTGATGTAATGTGTTTCCATATTCCATATTTTGGACCAGAATATTTTTATACTGTTTTGCTTGCCAAGCTGATGGGAGTTAAAGTTATAACAAAATTTTGTACCAGTTTCTTATTCTTTTCAAGGTATTGTGGCGGTCTTTGGGTAAATGATAAGATATATAGGCTTCTGGATCGTTTGATTGTATTATCTAAGGCAGATGAAGCGTACTGGACTGTATTGGGATGTAATTGCACCTATATTCCAAATCCATGCGTGGATTTGGGAAAAGGGAAGGATATTTCTGATTATAGTGCATATCGTTCTGGCAACACAATTCTATGGGTTGGAAGATTGAGTAATATAGAAAAAAATTTTATGGATATTGTTCCTATTATGAAGCATGTCAAGAAAAGATTGTCTGATGCAAAAATATTGGTGGTTGGACCGAAGATAAAAGATTTGGAATTTAAGGCATTTAAACGGTTGATAAAGAACAATGGATTGGAGAATTCAATCGTTTTATGTGGTGGACAAAAAGATATGAAGGAGTACTATTATAGGTCTGATGTCTTATTGATGACCTCAAGTGGAGAGGGGTTCCCTAATGCCATGGCAGAAGCGATGAGCTGCTGTTTGCCGGTTGTCACATATGATATGCCTTATTTGGAAATGGTCAGAGGTAACGATGGTGTAAAATGTGTACCACAAAATGATTGCATTGCTGCAGCTGAGGCTATAGCAAAAATACTTGAGGATGAAAACTTGAGGCAGGAAATGGCCAAGTCATCAAGAAAGGCAATACAATATTTTATTGATTATGATGTTGCATCAGCTTGGTCCAAGCTATTCGATGAAGTGGGAAATTCAGTTTCTAACCATACTCCTGTGAGGCAGGAATCGGAATATGCGATGATTGAGCGACTGCTAAGCGAGGATGTGTTATGAGAGACACAACGACGGACATGGTAAAAAAGAATGATGGGCTCATCATTCGAGGCACAGGTGCTTGTGCGGAACAGCTCATTCGTCAAATGGAGGCGTTTGATAAAGGATGGCTGCTTAATGTTCTCTGCTTTGTGGATTATAATCCGAAAAAACAGGGGATGACATTTTATGATAAGCCGGTTATTTCCGATGCTGATATAGACTGGACTAGAAGAAATTTGCTTTATGTGGTTGCCATAGGTAATAGTGAGCTTGTGGCACAAGAGATCCAAGCAAGAAGTTTTTTTATTCGAGGAGTTAATCTGTTCACATATCGGGAATATCTTGGCTTGTTCTATCGAAATAAACTTAAAAAAAATGAACCAATAAAATCATTACTCGAATGGGAACAATCCAATAAGGGATGGAATGAACTGCTCAGGATATGCCATAAATATGGGACTGCTGAAATTGTGATGTGGCTGTATAGGTTGTTTCAAGGGAAATTTGAGGAGATTATGCCTATCATCGAACAGTCTGGTTTTCCAGATCCTTTTCGTCGGGATGTAAAAGTGGTTGGCCTCTATATTTACAGCTATGGAGGGGGAGGAGCTGAACGTGTCGTTTCTTTGCTTATTCCAAATCTTTGTTCGGCGGGATATAAGGTTGTTTTGATTACTCAAGTTAAAAATGAAGTAAATGAATATGCTCTTCCTAAGGGTGTGATTCGTGTAGTAATCTCGCCTAAAATGACAAGTAATCCAAAGGAATATTTTACGCAATGGAGAGAAATTATCAAGGTTCATAAATTGGATGCTTTGTGTATGCACATTCCTTACGAAGGCGAAGTCTTCTTTCTTACTGCTCTTTTTGCGAAATTGTCCGGGTTACGGGTAATAGCGGAGAATCATACAAGTTGTATAAACTTTGTACGTCAGCGCGGCGGACTGCGAGGTCATGACAAAATGTACCGCATCCTCGATGGTCTCGTTGTTTTGTCTAGGATGGATGAATTATTTTGGGGAGCCTTTGGATGCCGAACTTGCTATATTCCGAATCCTTGTCCCGTCCTACCATATAAAATTACTTCGCAATCGGAGAAGCTAGGCAAGACAATTATATGGGTCGGGAGACGTGACCAACAGTACAAAAGGATTTGCGACACAGTCCTGATAATGCGTGAGGTATTGAAAAAAATATCCGATGCTAGACTGATGATTGTCGGAGATAAGGCAAATGATGCAGATGACGCTCACTTTTTTTCACTTTTACAGCGCGAAGGATTGGAGTCGCATATAGAAATTTGTGGTTGGCAGAAGGATGTTGGTAAGTTTTATGGTATGGCAGATGTTATGCTGTTCACATCGCCAGGAGAAGGTTTCCCAATGGTCCTAGCGGAAGCGATGCAGCATGCGTTGCCCATCGTTATGTATGAACTTCCCTATCTAGAACTGGTTCGATCTGGAAGAGGGGTAATTCCCGTGAGACAGGGAGATATTCGTGGCGCAGCCAAGGCACTTGCAGAGGTGCTTTATGATGCAGAGAAGCGCAACAGGCTGTCCATCGAAGCACTCGAAAACATACGAGAATTTGAACGCTGGGATATTGATGCATCATGGAAAGATGTGTTAGAAAATGGTGGGAGACAGCCGACGAAGCAGGACACTGTTTTGTTGCCGATGCTTCTTCGTGAGATGAGCAATTGGCAAAATGATTAGGGGGTAGTGAGGTGGAATCTCTGCATAGCTTGTCTGCTGTCCTGAGATATTGCAGACAGCCTGGTAGACTGTATATATATGGAGCGGGCAATTACGGGAAGCGTATGGCGGCTTTTCTGCAACAGAGCAATATTGCCATTACAGGGTTTGTTGTCTCTGATATTTTTGGCAATGATACTATGTTTCGCGACATACCGATTATGCCTGTGAATGAGATTATGAATCAGGCAGATGCCACATATTTGGTCTGTGTGTCGGAAAAACATCATTCGGCTATTCAAGAGACTCTTGTTCAACATGGCATTTCTGAATATCGTATTATATCGCGAGAGCTCATGAATATGCTCTATGAGGAGATTGATTTGTCGTTTAATGCATCCGTTGAGCAAGATGGTTTTGTTCAGGTACTGATGTTTCATCGCGTTATAGAATTGAAACATAATCCGTGGAGAATGGCAGTGCCACCAGATTTGTTCGATCAGTACATGAAGTATATCAAGGAGAATTACCGAATACTGCGTTTCGATGAGGAATGGTCTGGCATTAGGGAAAAATCTATCGTTGTTACGCTAGACGATGGCTATGCAGATAATATTTGGAATGCGCTGCCAATTCTTGAAAAATACCAGGTGCCGGCTACAGTCTTTGTTTCTTCAGAGAACATCGATACGGATTGTGAGTTTTGGTGGGATAAATTAACGCGACTTGTTCCTGCGGATAAACTAAGGACGATACGTGACAGATTGAAATTCATGGAACCTGAGGAGAGAGCACATGAGATGGAGAAAATAGGAAAGATCTTTGTTACGGCGGCTTCTGCTTCTGCTATGCGTAAAGAGGGACGAGCGTTGAGTGAAGATGAGTTGAAGCGTCTTGCTGATTCTCCCTACATAACCATCGGAGGGCATACAGTAACGCATGGAGCGTTGGCTGGGGAGTCTCCAGAAATGCAGGAATGGGAATTGTCAGAGTCAAAAACACGAATAGAAAAAATCATCGGAAGTCCATTGACAGTTTTTTCCTATCCCTTTGGGCAGAAAGACACATACACGGAGGAGACGATACGCATTTTGGAAAGCATAGGCTATACAAGAGCGGCTTCTACTTGTCCTGGAGTTGTGACTAAAGAGACATCGCGTTACGAGATACCAAGAAACGGACAACCTGATTGCTCTCTGATGGATTTTGCCAGAGCACTGGAAGAACGCTGGTACTTTCATGGATTTTGAATGCTGGGAAGTGAATAGAAATGATAGATGTCTATGAGTCTTTAACAATTGGAAAGGCTAAACTTTCTGTTGTTGGTCTTGGATATGTAGGTCTTCCGCTAGCGGTCGCCTTTGGGAAAGAAGCAACAGTCATAGGTTATGACTCGAATGAAAAAAAAATAGAGCTTTACAAATCGGGAATTGACCCAACAGATGAAGCGGGTAGCGATGCTGTGAAGCACTCAGGCATCGAGTTTACGGATAATCCGTTGCGGCTCAAGGAAGCAAGGTTCCACATCATAGCCGTGCCGACACCGGTGAGAGATGACAATACACCGGATCTTTCTCCGCTGGAGGCCGCTAGCAGAACACTTGGTCAAAATCTGGAGAGAGGATCGGTCGTGGTCTATGAGTCGACAGTATATCCAGGCGTTACAGAAGATGTATGTGTTCCAATACTGGAGCAGGAATCCGGACTTAAGTGCGGCAAAGACTTCAAGGTAGGATATTCACCCGAGCGAATAAATCCCGGCGACAAGGAGCATAGGTTGGAAAACATCGTGAAGGTAGTCTCCGGCATGGATGCGGAGACGCTCGACATGGTTGCAAATGTCTACGGCATGATCGCACTGGCGGGAGTACACCGTGCTCCGTCCATTAAAGTTGCGGAGGCAGCAAAGGTAATTGAGAACAGCCAGAGGGACATAAACATTGCCTTTATGAACGAGTTGTCAATTATTTTTCACCGTATGGGGATTGATACCTATGATGTGCTGGAGGCCGCGGGCACGAAGTGGAATTTTCTGAGATTTACACCTGGACTTGTGGGAGGTCATTGCATAGGGGTAGATCCTTACTACCTGACCTATAAGGCTGAAATGTTGGGCTATCATTCGCAGATCATATTATCAGGACGACGCATAAACGACGGGATGGGGGTATATGTGGCTACAAGCTTGGTTAAGCGTCTTATTATGCAAGGGATACCAGTTAAGGGAGCGAGAGTAGGAATACTCGGACTGACATTTAAGGAAAACTGTCCTGATGTACGAAATACGAAGGTCATGGACATATATCATGAACTTATGGAGTATGGTATATGCCCAATCGTTGCAGACCCCATAGCCGATATGGGTGAGGCGGAGCGATTGTATGGTCTGCGGCTTAAAATCGTGGATGATATACACGATATGGATGCTGTGGTTATTGCCGTCGCGCATCAGGAATTCATTTCTTATGGCAGAGAGAAGATTTCATCATTGTATCGTACAAAACAGTCGAAAATACTCTTTGACCTGAAAGCGATTTATGATAGAAAAGACTATAGCGCACCCGAGTATGATTATTGGAGGATGTGAATTTATTGGAGAACATAATGGATTTGCCCCAAGACAGCGTATTTCTCGTGACCGGAGGCGCAGGGTTCATCGGCTCAAATCTTTGTGAAACACTTCTGGATAAAGGATTTTATGTAAAGTGCCTAGATAATCTTTCTACGGGTCATATTGAGAATATAGAGCCATTCATGAGCAACAAAAGATTTACCTTTATTCGTGATGATATTCGAAATATGGAGGCCTGTATGACTGCGACGAGGCAGGTGGACTATGTACTACATGAGGCGGCATGGGGGAGTGTGCCAAGGAGCATAGAATACCCCCTTTTGTATGAAGAAATTAACATACGCGGAACGCTCAATATGATGGACGCAGCACGAGAGAATGGGGTCAAAAAATTTGTCTACGCATCAAGCTCGTCGGTTTACGGAGATTCGACGCGATTGCCTAAGAAAGAAGGCGAAGAGGGCAGATGTCTCTCTCCTTATGCATTGACCAAACGTACGACTGAGGAATACGGCAGGCTTTATTATAAGCTTTATGGGCTTAATACGTATGGACTACGTTACTTCAACGTGTTTGGCAGGAGGCAAGATCCCCATGGCGCCTATGCTGCTGTTATCCCCAAGTTCATAAAATTATTGTTGGGGGGGGAACGGCCGGTGATCCATGGGGATGGCAGACAGTCCAGAGACTTTACTTATGTTGATAATGTCGTCGATGGCAATTTGTCAGCTTGCATGTCATCGTCGGGAGCAGGTCAATCGTTCAATATAGGGGCAGGCGGGCGTGAATATCTTATTGATGTGTATCGTGAGATCTGTGATATCCTTGGTGTAAGTGTTGAGCCAGAGTTCGATGCGCCGCGCCCCGGGGATATACGGGACTCAAATGCCGATATCACCAAGGCTAGAGAAGTTATTGGATATTCGCCGAAATATGACTTCCAGGAGGGGCTTTCACGCTCGATTGATTGGTATAGGAGCCATCTGAAGGGGATAGGCACACATGGTTAAGGTAAGCATACTTGTTCCGGTGTACAATGTGGAGAAATACCTTCGGCAATGCATGGACAGCGTGATAAATCAGACACTGCGTAATATCGAGATTATCTGCATAAACGATGGGTCAACTGATGATTCGCTTTCTATTCTGCGTGAATACGAGGAAAAAGATTCACGCGTGAAGATAATCGACAAGGAAAACACAGGCTATGGCCATTCGATGAACTTGGGTCTCAATGCAGCGCAGGGGAAATACATAGGTATAGTCGAGAGTGACGACTTTGCCGATGCAGAGATGTTTAAGAGACTTTATGATGTGGCCGAGATGAACAAGGCTGAGGTAGTAAGGTCTAATTTTTGGATTCACAGAGAAAATGGCGACGATGAGTTTAGAGAAATGCTCCAAGGGTGTCCTTACGAAGAGGTGATTATTCCTCATGAAGTGCCAGGAAAGTTGTGGGAGGACACTTTCTTATGGACATCTATTTACAGGAAAGATTTCCTCGATGTTAACAAGATATGCTTCAATGTGACGCCCGGTGCGTCCTATCAGGATGTAGGATTCACGCTTAAAGTTCTCTCATGTTCTCAAAGGATGGTGCTGCTGCGGGAGGCTTATCTTCATTACCGGGTCGATAACGAATCGGCTTCCGTTAAGTCGATTGGAAAGGTTTATTGCAAGGCGGACGAAATTGCCAGTGTATGGCAATTCTTAGAACATCGTCCTAAGATACTGGAAAAAACATGTTGCCTCATACCGTATACGATGTATTGCCTCTATAAAGCAGATTACCTGCGTGTAGCACTGGACTTCAAGATAGATTTTTTGTCGCGCTTTATGGATGAATTTGATGAAATTGAATTAAGGGGATATTTGAACGAGAAGAATTGGGATTCTGAGTCATGGCGCGAGATGAAAGAAATGATACGCTACAGGGAACAATTTTTTTGCAACGCATATTTGGATGTGCAGCGGAAGCAGCTTCAAACAATTGGATTTTTATCTGAGATAGAGAAAGCTGGGAGAGTTTACATTTATGGTGCAGGAAAAATAAGCAAGGGTATGATTGGAATTTTGCAAAAAAGGAAGATTGATATCGTTGGGATTCTTGTGACTTCAACGGAAGGTAATCCACCGTTTGTTTGTGGAATCGAAGTAAGGAAGTTTTCTTCTGCCGAAATTGACACGGAAAAGGATACTGTTGTGGTAGCTGTGTGGGGAAAAGCTCAGGCAGCGATAGCATCGCGACTCCATGACGAGGGAGTTAAATTTGTGCTTGTGATGGACGAGGAGTTGTATAGAGCATTGCAGATGAAAGAGAGGTGAGAGGACATCTATGAAAAAGGATATTATCGTTTTCGGATGTGGGAGATACTATAAAAGCAAGAAAAATGCACTTCGGAAAAAGTACCGAATAGTAGGCTATCTTGACAACAA
This sequence comes from Selenomonas sp., assembly GCA_017635515.1. Taxonomy (GTDB): domain Bacteria; phylum Bacillota; class Negativicutes; order Selenomonadales; family Selenomonadaceae; genus Selenomonas_B. The sequence goes on along the minus strand of JAGBLH010000148.1, from coordinate 10,307 downwards.
CGCGGAAAACTTGTCAACTATAGATGATATACCAGTCCGCCGACCGGGTGATTTATCAGAGCTCCCGAAAGTTTCAATCATGATAATGGCAGATAGACCGTCATTTATTGGTATGTATTTTCAGTTGCGTTCACTGAATGTTTCAGTGGAATATATTTTGTTTGGATTAAATGAGAAACCCGCTCATAACTTGACGGAAAAATTGTCGTTGCAATCAGGAGCTATTAATCGCCCATTTGAGAGTCGTCTGGCAATTGTCTACAAAAACCAAGTCTTTCCTTTTGCAAATGAAGATGAGTACAAAGAAGCCGCACGATTTTTGCATGAGGTGGCAAATCCTTATGTCAGATGCCTGACTGCTATGCCGGCGGATCAGGGTGGGAGAGCATTCGGTGGTGAATTTGGCACGCCGATTGACAGATATTACATAGAACGTTTTTTGAAATTAAACAGCAGTTACATTCATGGTGATGTTATGGAAGTAGCAGAGAGTACATACACATATCGGTTTGGAAGTGGCATTTGCAATGCTTATAAGCTACATATCAATGGTGGCGACGGATGCATAAAAGGGAATCTTGAAACGGGAGAAGGAATACTTGACAATGCCATTGACTGCTTCATATGCACGCAGACTTTGCAATTTATTTATGACATTCACAGCGCGATAAAGAATATACACAAACTCCTTCGCCCTGGCGGGACAGCACTTATAACTGCGCACGGAATCAGCCAGATAGCCATGTACAGTTATCGGAACTGGGGCGAGTATTGGAGATTCACCGAAATGTCGTTGCGACGCTTGATGGAGGAAGCATTCGATAAGGATAAGATAACTATCTTACGCTACGGGAATATGAAGACGGCTATGTGTTTTTTGTACGGGCTATGTCAAGAGAATCTCGAGGAGGATGATTTCGAGAGAGAGGATGAGATGTTCCAGTTCGTGCTTGGCGCAGTATGTGTGAAGTGAAAGTATAGTATGTCACTTTATTTTGTGATACGAAATTTTATTTCCATTGGCAGCGAGTTCAGGGAATGCTTGGAGCAGTGGAGGGGGCAGGGGTAGAATGAGAGACATGGAAGATTTGATTCTGCAGGGGCAGCGAAGTAATGACAAGAAATATGAACGCTATATGTCCATCCTCGCAGACAAACGCGTGTTGGCACTTTTCGGTGCGGGACGAGAGGGGGTAAAGGTTGCGGAGTGCCTAGTGGGAGCTTTTCCTGACAAGGAAATATTCTTCCTGGATAATGACACGGCAAAGCAGGGAAAGGAGGTAGTTCCCGGCATTTGCTGCTATCCGCCGGACAAAATTCGAGCGTTTTCGGCGAATGAGCTTGCTTTGTTGAATACTACGCTTTTCTATGTGGAAGAAATCCAAGATTATATAGCGGACATGGGATTGGTTGAGTGTCTCGTACCGCCGCTGAAAGAGGATCCTTACCACAGGGGCTTTGCCTCGTTCCTTTACAGAGCAAGGAATGCAGGACTGTATGCCTCCCATTTGCCGGAACTTCGGGAGGTTGCAGGACTGCTGGTTGATGACGAATCCCTGCGGGTTCTAGTAGGAGCGGTCAAGTGCCGTGTGTCCGATGACAATTTGACGGGTGAGCTTTTGTCGCTTCCGCAGTACTTTCCGAGTGAAATAAGGGGGCTTTTAGGAAGGGATGAGGTTTTCTACGATTGCGGAGCCTATATTGGAGATACGACGGAGGCTTTTCTGGAACAGACCAATGGCATATTTCAAGCGGTGTATGCCTTTGAAATGGATCCCGCCATTTTTAAGCGGCTGGAATCGAATCGGAGACTGATAGACAGCAGAATTTCCATCTTTCCCATCGGCATTAGTGACCGCAATGGCGAGGTAGATTTTACGCCCATGTCTGAGGGGGATGGCTCATCCTATGTAATTCGCTTTTCCGGCAATTTTATTGCTAGTGGTGTGGCGCAGCTTCGTTCCTTAGACTCACTTAGGGATAAAGGGGTTCTGGCAGAGCCAGCGACGTTTATCAAGATGGATATAGAAGGAGCTGAAATGGATGCCCTGTGTGGGATGAAGCATATGCTGAGGAGTCATAAGCCCAAATTGGCAGTATGTGTGTACCATAAGCCGGAGGATTTGTGGGAAATTCCTTTGTTCATTCATGAGGTTGTTCCAGAATACCGAATGATTTTGCGGCAGCATTCACCCTTGATGGACAAGGACACCGTTTTGTATGCGTTCTAAATTTTGAGATGCGTGTCGATTAAGATGTTTCGTTTGCAAAACTTATTGCATGATAAGTGGGGGACAGCATCTAGACCGAATCAACAAAAAGCTCCTAGGGTCAGGCAAAAAGGCGTGATTGTGCCTAACAGTGGCATTGTGAAATATGTAAATAAATGTCTTTTGAAAATAAAATTTCCTCCAGGTAAGTGAAATATATACACTTAACTGGAGGAAATCAAGGAGTCATGCTATCATAAGGTATTTTGGGAGGTGTATTTAATGAAAAAACACAGGTATGGGCACATCGTGGCACAGGTGGCTGGGACAGGCAGTATGCGCCGGAGAATTCAGAAACAGATAAATGGAAGTCTTTTGTATGCTGTAATAGCGGAGTAAAGATCATATGGGTGCAGCAAGAGAAAGGTCAGATGGGGAATGGTGTAACTGTATCAAATAGTGTCCTTTCACAATAAAACAGCCACCTGAGCGGCGGCTGGAGAAAAAATCATTCTTGATCTTCAGACTTGGATATTCATTTCATTCATTAACGCTTTTTGCAATACCCTTGAAAAATTTACTTTCCTGCTTATGGCCATGTCATTGAGCCACTTGGGAATGGTGAGAGATTTGCGTACAGATTTTTCAAAGTGTGTTTTGGCGTACTCTTCTACATTGACCGAAATCATGTTGACAAATAAATCGCCATCAGAGTAATCGTCGTCCTCATCGTCCTCACAGTGAATATCAATCTTATCGAGGGGGGTCGGCTGGGGAACTTCGTTTCCGTCTTTTTTTTCTGAATAGAGATATCCGGCAAGGCAATCAACTGCCATCTCTGTGGCTTCCTGCATGGTGTCGCCGCAGGTAGCCAAGTGATTTAAGTCTGGAAAAACTACAGAGTAGTGTCCATTTTTTTCGTGATAGAAAATCGCAGGGTACATGCTAATCATGTTTTTGCCTCCTTATTTAGGTTCAAGTTATGCTGCTATTTCAATCCTGCTTGCTTGAGGATGGAGTTTACAGTCTTTTTGTCCAAGTCTTTGGGCTTTGTATGAAAAGGTATGGTGACCTTTCCAGGTTTTGTTGGATGCTTGTAATGATGGTGTGAACCATCAATTTTCACAAGATACCAATTGTCTGCTTTGATTTTGTCTTCCATTTCCTTTGGGGTCATATGATGTCACCTCGTTTTATATGATATCATGAAATACACATAATATCAATGTACATTAAAGTGTTCGGCATGATGGCTATGTCCCCATAGGGTATTGTGAGAGGTGTATTTAATGAAAAAACCACAGGTATGGGCACATCGCGGCACAGGTGGCTGGGACAGGCAGTATGCGCCGGAGAATACAATGCCGGCTTTTGAGAAGGCAGTGCAGATGGGAGCCGATGGTGTCGAGCTGGATGTGCAGCTGACGAAGGACGGCGAGGTGGTCATCTGCCATGACGAATGGCTGGATCGTACCAGTAATGGACATGGAGAACTGAGGGAATTGACGCTTGCGGAGCTGAAGCGGCTGGATTTCAGCAAGACCCATCCTGAATACGGTTTTACGCCTATACCGACACTGGCAGAGTTCCTGGACTTCATGCGTGGCAATGAGCTGGTCATCAACATCGAGCTGAAGACAGGCCGCTTCAGATATCCGGGGCTGGAGGAAAAGACAGTCAGGCTGGTCAGGGAGTTTGGCATGGCAGAGCGTGTCTGGTACTCGTCCTTCAATCATGAATCGGTGCTGCGGGCCAAGGAAATTGCGCGGGGATCCCATTTCGCGTTCCTGCTGGCACAGGTTTTCCTGGATATGCCCGCCTATGCATTGAGGCACGGCATAGAAGCGCTGCATCCTGACAGCGCTATCCTGTGGGGCTTTGCCCGGAGCTTTTGGCGCAGGCGCACACGGCAGGGCAGCGGGTGCATGTCTGGACGGTGGATAGCCGCCTTGAAATGAAGGAAATGTGCCGTCTGGGGGTGGATGCCTTCGTCACGGACTGCCCGGACAACGGGCGCAGGATTGTGGATGAGTATTTTTCCGAGCAAACGGATTTAGGGCGTGTTGATTAAATGAACTTGGCCCAGATTTGCGTAGATTGGCTGTCCATTGCAAGACGACAAACCGGAGGCATAGCGGTGCTATGTCGAGGATTTGTCAACGCAGCAGGGACAGTCAAGATACGTGAAGATGGGCTTAGTGAATTAATCAACACGCCCTAGGGTCAAGGGAGTGATCATATTGCTGCAGGAGCAGGAAAAGGATTTGGTCAGGGAGATGCGGCAGGGACTGCTGGCCTGGTATGAATTTGTGCCTGGGAGCAGGGCCTTGCTGGTGGGAAAGGAGGATTCGCCTTGGGCGAATTGGCTGCAATCTGTGGGCTTAGAGGTCCTGTGCGCAGGGCTGGAGCAGACCGGTGAGGCTGCCTGGGTGGCAGAGCAGGAGGGGAGTTTCGACTACCTTATTTCGGTAGCAGAGCTGGAAACGGCGGCAGAGCCGTGCCGATACCTGGCCTGCTGGAAGCGTCTGCTGAGTGAGCAGGGAAGGCTGCTCCTGGGGATGAATAACCGGCTGGGTACGCGGTACCTGTGCGGAGATCGGGAACCTTATACCTCCCGCAGCTTTGATGGGGTGGAGAATTATCGGCGGGTCTATGCCAATGCATCGGACAAGTTTCTGGGACGGATGTACAGCCGGGAGGAACTGCGGCAGATGCTGGGGGAGGCCGGCTGGGAAAGCCCCCATTTCTTTGCTGTGATGCCGGGGCTGGAGGATCCCATGCTGATTTATGCGGAGGGTGAGGTGCCGGGGGAAGATTTGGGGACCAGACTGTTTCCGGCGTACCATCATCCGGATTCAGTCTTTCTTGAGGAGCAGTTCCTGTATGGGACGCTGGCGCGGGAGGGAATCTTCAATAAGCTGGCCAATGCCTGGCTGATTGAGTGCGCCCCGGCAGAGGATGCCTCGGATGTGCTGCATGTCACCAGCTCCCTGGAGCGAGGGCGGGAGAATGGGCTGCTGACCATTATCCATAAAGGCGGCGCACAGGGGCGCTGGGTGGAGAAACGGGCGCCCTATCCGGAAGGGCAGAGCCGCCTGCAAGCGCTGGTTCGGAATACTGCAGCGCTGAAGGAACGTGGGTTGTGCGTGGTTGAGGTGGAATCTTTTTCACGAGCTAGGGATGTTGCCCCCCACCACCGGCTTCGTCGGTCCCCCGCCCCCTTAGGGGGCGGACATGGGCAGGCGGTCCCAAGCCATTCTTTGGGCGGACATTGTGCAGATAGCTGCCGGATGCCTTTTGTGGAGGCAGAGGGAGGACAGGTGCGGCTGCAGCGGTTGTTCCGTGAGGATCGGGAGCAGTTCCTGCGGGAGCTGGATCACTTCCGTGATCTCATCATGCAGTCCTCGGAGCACGAGGGGGAAGATGCCGGCGATGGCGAGGGAGTGCTTTTAACACGGGGCTATTTCGATTTGGTGCCGCTGAACAGCTTCTATCTGGACGGAGAGTATGTATTTTACGATCAGGAGTTTGCCGTAGAGCATTTTCCTGCCAATGTGCTGCTGCTCCGTTTGGTGAATCTGGCCTATGACAGCACGGCAGGGCAGGCCTGCCTGGCTCTGCCGATGCAGGAACTGTATCGACGCGATGGGCTGGACAGGCATTTGCTGAAATGGCAGCAGATGGAGAGCAAGTTCCTGCAGAAACTGCGCAAGGAGAAGGAACTGCGTCTCTATCATGAGAGAGTGCGCGCAGATGGCAATGTGGTGAACCTGAACAGGCAGCGGATGAATTTCTCGGCTGAGGAGTTTGACAGGCTGTTTCTGGATATCTTTCCGGAAGATGATAGGCCCCTGGTTCTTTTTGGCTCCGGGCGCTGGGCGCAGAAGTTCATGGCGCTCTATGGTGAAAGCTGTCGGGTAGAGTCAGTCATTGACAACAATGCCTCGGCCTGGGGCGGCAAGGTGGGCGGCGTGAGCATAGAGCCGCCGGAGACGCTGCGGGGGCGGGAGCCGGGCAGTTTCCGGGTGCTGATCTGCATCAAGAATTATCTCTCCGTGCTCAGGCAGCTGAAGGAACTGGGAGTGGAGGATTACCGTATCTATGACGGCAATCTGGCCTATGAACCGCCCCGGAGAAATTCATCAAGCGTACAGATAGATGAAGCGATGGAGGGCAAGAAGAAATATAAGGTGGGCTATATCGCAGGGGTATTCGACCTTTTCCACATCGGTCATCTCAATATGTTCCGGCGGGCCAAGGAGCAGTGCGAACATCTGATCGTGGGGGTGGTGTCGGATCGGGGCGTGACGGATATCAAGCATGTGGAGCCCTTCGTGCCCTTTGAGGAGCGCATCGAAATGGTGCGCGGCTGCCGCTATGTGGATGAGGCGCACGAGATTCCCTTCGGGTATGCGGGCACCCGGGAGGCATGGCAAAAGTATCATTTTGACGCACAGTTCTAGGGCAGCGATTACCAGTACAACAATGACTGGCTGGCAGAGCGGGAGTTCTTGCACAAGCATGGGGCGGAATTGGTGTTCTTCCCCTATACGGAGCAGACCAGCTCAACGAAGCTCAAGTTGCTGATAGAACAAAAACTTTTGTAAAAGGATTGGAGGTTTGCATGCGAGTATTATGTTCGCCCCAGGGCCTCATGGAGGGACGGCATCCGGGGCAGGGAGTCAGGGATATCCTGGCCTCGGGCCTGAAGGCCGGTGTACTGGATTTTTCCCTGTTCTGCCCGCTGGCATTGGTGGATAAGTATGGCTGGGACATGGTGCGTCTGCGGCGCTGGCTGAGGGAGGCAGAGCAGCTCATAGCGCTGGCCAGGGAGCAGGGGCTGGATCTTCCTCTGGCCCTGGCACCTTTCTGGCCCTGGGAGACACGGGCAGAGCTGGAGGTGGACTTTCTGCTGGAGCTGACCGAGGAATCAATGCGTCTGGCGGCCAAGGCAGGAGCTGAGGCTGTGCTGGTGAGGCCCGTGGGCAAGGAATTTTATTTGAGACTTGTTCCCTTGGCTAAGGAATTAGGATTGCAGATATTGCTGATGAACGGGTTGCGGAATGTAGGCGGTCACTTGGTGCGTGGTCTGTGTGCAGAGCCAAGGGAAGCTGCCCGCTGGCTGGTGGAACTCAATTTGGAGGCGGGGGAGGAAATCTTTGGTTTTGCCCTGGATATGGAGGCAGTGAATCTCTGCGGGCAGGATATGCAGGCTTTGATTCATGCTGCAGGCACGCGTTTGCAGGCAGTGCTGGCCTCGGATCGTGGCCCTGAGGGAGCCGCCTATCTGCCGTTCTTGGGGGGAGGGCACCGCAAGGGACTGAGAGCTGACTGGCTGGGGCTGCTGCGCGGTCTGCGGGACATAGCGTTCGACGGGTTTTTGATGCTGAATCTGCGGGACACAGCGGCTCCCCTTTCACCGCTCCTGCGTCCGGCGCTGCTGCCAATGGTGAAGCGGGTAGCGGATTACCTGGTCTGGCAGATTGAGCTGGAGAAGCCTTTGAGGACGTATCCCTCGGTGGTGCTCTTTGGCGCTGGGAATATGTGCCTGAATTATATGTCCTGCTACGGCGAAAAATACCCACCTATCTTTACCTGCGATAATAATCCGAAGCGTTGGGGGGAGAAATTTGCCGGCCTGGAGGTGCGCTCCCCGGAAGCCCTGCGGGAAACAGAGCCGGACACCGTTATCCTGATCTGCAATATTTACTACAGGGAGATCGAGGCGCAGCTGCAGGAGATGGCACTGCCGAATCCGATTGCATATTTCAATGACGAGTACCTGCCGACCTTTACGGCGGAGCGCATAGACTGGCTGGAGAGAGGTGAGTGAATGCTGGAAATTGGCACCCAGACGCAGAATGTGGTTTATGACGATTGCCCTGCAGAGGGCTTTGACCGGCTGAAAGCAGCAGGCTTTGACTGCGTTGATTTCAGTCTGAATACTTATCTCATCAACACCCAGGTCTACAAACTGGTCATCAATGACTTCTTTCGTCAGAGTGTGGCAGAACTGCAGGCCTATTTCCGCCCCCACAAGGAGGCGGCGGCAACCGCCGGCATACGCATCCACCAGCTGCATATGCCTTATCCTGTTTATGTGCCCCATGGCACGAAGGAGATCAATGCTTTCCTCCGGCAGGAGGTCGCACCAAAATCGCTCTCCATCTGTGCGTATCTTGGTGCGAAATACATCGTGGTGCATGGCTTCAAGCTGCGGAAAATGCTGGGCTCGGAAGAGGCGGAGTGGGCAGAAACAGAGAACTTCCTGGAATCTGTCTGCCCGCTGGCCAGGAAACTTGGTCTTACCATCTGCATCGAGAACATCTATGAAAGCAGCAGCGGCGGCTGCATCATCGAGGGCCCTTGCTGCGATGCTTCTTTGGCAGCGGAGCGCATCGACAGGCTGAATGAGAAATACGGTGCAGAGGTGCTGGGCTTCTGCTTCGATACGGGCCACGCCAATCTCCTGGGGCTGGATTTTGCTCGCTTCATCCGTACTCTGGGACCGCGGCTCAAGGTGCTGCATATCCATGACAATGACGGACGGGGCGACCTGCATCAGCTGCCCTTCACCTTCACCCGCACGCGGGAGAACAGAACCTCGACAGACTGGGCGGGTTTTATACAGGGACTGCAGGCCATCGGCTTCCGGGGGGTGCTGAGTTTCGAGACGGCACCGGTGCTGCGCTCATATCCGGAGGAATTGAAGGATGCAGCGCTGCGGATGATCGCCGCTACCGGCAGGTATTTTGAGGGAATGATCGAAGGGGAGGCCGGGATATGAGTCAGTAACTCAAACTTCCCACACCTATAACATGCGTATATTCTTGAAAACTGTATATCTCAGAAGATAAAAAGTAAGCGTCAAATAGCAGAGCGTAAGCACTTACCTTGCAAACAAAAAAGCTACCATACGGTCGCTGTGCTCAACCTGTTTGACGCTTACTTTCAATACGTTGGCTCAATTGGCCGAAGAGTTTTGGCATGCCGTCTAAATGTTGTAAAGTGCTGATAGATTGGAAGATGTTTACAATAGAGCAAAAATTCAAAACTTAGCAAAGCACGCTGGAGAGGGATTTCTTGGTGTCCTTGTATTTTTCTATGCAATGTAGTAATATTTCTACCATAATAAAAGAATCTGGAGGAAAATACATGCCTGATAGTCATAAGCGCCGCCCTCACTACAGCGGCAAATATCCTCGCCGCTTCGAGGAAAAGTATAAGGAATTGCAGCCGGAGAAGTACGGTGCTGAGATAGAGCACGTGATAGCCAAGGGCAATACTCCTGCCGGGATGCATATTCCCATCATGGTGCAGGAGATACTGGAGGTGCTGGCTATAAGGCCTGGAGAGCGGGGCTTTGATGCCACTTTGGGGTATGGCGGTCATACCAGGGCCATGCTGGAAGCGTTGCAGGGGCAGGGGCATCTGATCAGTGGGGATATCGATCCTATTGAGTCTGCCAAGACAGAGGCGCGGCTGCGGGAGGCGGGCTTCGGTTCTGAATTGTGGGAGCTTCGGAATATGAACTTCTGCCAGATTGATGAGCTGGCAGCGGAAGTGGGGGCCTTTGATTTCATCCTGGCGGACTTGGGCGTTTCTTCCATGCAGATAGACAATCCCGAGCGGGGCTTCAGCTTCAAGGCGGAGGGGCCTTTGGACTTGCGGCTGAATCCTGCGGCGGGGATGACTGCTGCCCAGCGGCTGCAAGAGGTGGGGCGTGAGGAGCTTATCGGCATGCTCAGGGAAAACGCTGACGAGCCTTATGCCGAGGAGATTGCCAAGCAGGTCATGGCCAGCAGGAAGCGGGGAAAATGTCCCCGGACGACGAAAGAACTTTACGATGAGGTGGCGGCAGCCCTTGCGAAGGTCAAGCTGCCCAGGGAAATGCTGGAGCGCACGGGCTGCAGCAGCAAGAAGCAGGAGGCTGCCCGCCGGGAGATGGTGAAGAAAAGCGCCACCCGCGTCTTTCAGGCTCTGCGCATAGATATCAACCATGAGTATGAGGTGCTCTACGAGTTCATGGAGAAGCTGCCCCAGGCCCTGGCACCTGGTGGGCGGGCGGCCATCCTCACTTTCCACTCGGGTGAGGAC
>JAGBLH010000147.1 GCA_017635515.1 Selenomonas sp. | reverse complement strand
GGACTGCACAAAACTATTGCGCATTTCTATGGGGACAAATCGCTCCGAAACTGCCTGCCAACCGTCCACCTTTTTTTTAGGCAGACGGTCAAGATAATTGGCAATATCCTTGTGAGCAATCAACAATAGATGAAGCTGAGCCGAGCCACTACGCCCCGCCCGCTCAGCAAAATCTTGCAGCAATCTGGTATCACTTACACCAGCCGAAGCAATGTTAGCCTCCAGAAACTTGCTAAATTCATCATAAACTACGTAAAGCCCTCTATAACCCTTAGCTTTTACCGCCTCAGCCGTCCTAGTATACAGTTCCACAATATTGAACCCCATGAAGGGATTAAATACGCTACCAGAAGTAAGCTGAGGATAAATCTCCAGGAAATACTCGTAACTTGCCCCATCGAAGGAAGCCAGTTTGTTTTTAAATTCCTTAGGCGAATCCGGGAGTATTTTCTTCATAGCTGCATATGTATCTGGAAAATCCTTCTCCCAAAGCTCAATCTGCTTTATTGCTGCTTCAAAATGTGTCTCTGGCATCAAATCTTCCATACCCGCCTGAGATAACGCACCATACAGAGCACTCAAAAATGCTTGAGAAAGGCTTCCCTGGCTGCCATCTATGACCACTGGCAGAATAGGCTTCTGACTTTCTCCCAAAAGCTGTTCTTCTGCAAAGCGGCCCAATTCCTCTTTGTATTCCAGCATGGCACTGACCACTGGTGCCAATTCTTCCTTATGTCTCTTAGCCATCATAGCCAAAAGTACAAGCACCAAATGGCTTTTTCCCTTGCCGTAGGCTCCAATCAGTATATGCGCCCTTTCCGAAGCTCCAGGAGCTGTAGGGAGCATCAGCTTCTCCAACACTTTCATAGTGGCCTTGGTGGGCACAAAATCTTTTATTTTATCCGCCCGCTCCAAATCATAGGCCAAATTGACCGATGTCTGAAATCCACTGCGTGGTTTTATCAATTCTTCTATTCCCAAAGTCATCCTTCTCCGCTCAATTCCTGATAATACCTGCTAACCCACTCTAAAGGCTCCTGATAATCAGACAGTCTGACCACATCCAGACCCGCTGTACGCACCACTTTCAAGGCCTTCCGTTTTTCCAGACTATACAGGACTTCCAGCATGGCCACCAAATCCATTTGACACATCCTGCCCACACCAGGATTGTCCTGTCTGCCAGACAATATTTCCTGCAGACTTATTTCTTTTCTACCTTTGGCTTCTCTTATCAAACAAGCCATAAATATGCACTCAGGCACAGAATTACCATTCAAGGTCTGCCGCCGGTAAATTTTTTCTTTTGCCGAAGCATAGCCTATCAGTTGCAGATTTCCCATAGGACATTCCATGTTGCTTTCTGGATCAATCTTACCCTTCAGTAAGCTACGTGGAATGTAAGTGCTCATCAAGCAGTCAAAGTCACTGCCCAAAGAGCTTTCTGCCGCCTCCGTCTTCCTTTGAATGAACCGGACAAAATCTTCCTTTTGGAATTCCTGCATGGAAAACTCGTTGAAAAATTCATACCAAGAAGTAGCAAGTTCTTGATTTGATGCCATCTCTAAATGAAGCAACCACAGAGTTCCTATCTCTTCTATGTATGGGTCATGCTGCCAGATAATCTCCCCCAGATGGGTCAGATGCTGGATGCGCCGCCCTCCTTCACTTACTTCCTTGGTAAGCCCTGTAGTTTGCAACCAATATCTGAGGGACTTGATCATATTGCTGCCCAAGCCCAACTCCTCCATGGCATCCTTTGCCAAAAATATATCCTCACGCTTTCGCACATGCTTTAACCCTTTGTAAAGCCACCCGCGACGTATATAAAACGACTCATGCCCTTTGAATTTCATTCTATTTCTTCTCCAAATTTGTCTTCAAAAACTTGTCCATGAGACAGCCGCCGTCAAGGAACTTAGCAGTAACACACATTTTGCATCTCTTGCACTTTTCTTCATCTATCTTGTAGCTATTTCCCTTGATTTTGATGGCACCGTGTGGGCAAAGAGATTCACACTTCAAGCACCTGCGACAGGCATTAAATTTCCTAACCTGATATCCGGCCATACGCTGCAAAGCTTCATGGTCTACTACATTCATGGTCTTAACCTTGACAGCATATTCATAACCATCCTGCTGAAACGGCTGCAAGGACATAATAGGAACCTTAGTCCTGGGCTCTAAAACCATAACTTCATGCAGTATCTTTCTTCCCATTTCCTCCGAAACTATACCAATAGGGATAAATAAATTGGTTAAATCTCTGGACATGGGACTTTTCAAACGATAAATCTTAGCATTTTCCTCTGCTGTGCAATTAGCAAACTTCAGCTTTACATCCTCTGCTGCCTTTACACCATTGCCCCCCTGTCTGCTTTTCCAGTTGCCAGAATCAACATATTCTTCAGGGTCTGGTTTTCCAATCCGTCGAGCAAAATCCACCAAAAAACTATGCCATTTCTCAGCAGCCTCTGGCATGTATATGTTGGACAAAAACATTGCCCGCACGTTGTTATTAGGACAACACCAGCAGCCCACGCGATCATACCCTAAACGATATGCCTCATTGAAATCCAGCCGCTCACCCAATATATACAACCAAATATCAATATCGTGCCATAGGAACACTGGAGAAGCCACTGTCTGACGCTGTATCTTCACTGAACTTGCATCATCTTCTACACGCTTGTACTTGCTGCGCGATACAGACTCAAACTTGCGGACACCATAAAAGGTCAGAACTCGTTGCCCTCTGAACAAACTATTCAAAGCACGGGTAATAGGTCCTGTCTTAAACATTGTGCAACACCATCTAAGCATTCGTGCTGGAGGACCTATATCAGAGCAGACTTCATAGAAATTCTGTTCCTTGTTTTGCGCCACCTTGAAGATAGCCTGCGGATGGCTTTTCCTAAAGCGCTCCGCATAAGCCATGGTCATAGGAAATTCTAAAGTAGTATTGCCAAAAATATGCACCAGACTTGGATTAGCCAAAGCTCTTACAGCCAAATCGGCTGTAACAGTAGAATCCTTCCCACCAGAAAAGGAAAGAACTATCTGCTCTTGAGAAAACTTTGCCGCAGTTTCCCTGATGAATCGAAATGCTTCTTCCTTCATAGCTGTGAGTCGCCTCGCATTAGCCGCTACGAATCTCTCTATCTGTGCATCAAAATATTCGTATCTGTTCTTCAGTTTCCATTTTTCAAGTAATGCCTTGATCTTATCCGTATCTGCTTCAGCAAAGGCCTTAAGCGGTACCACCATAGATTTACCATCTATGTAATACCTACTGCCACACGCCCACACACTCTTCTCTAAATATGCCAATGGCTCTGCCGTTAATATTTCCAACAACAATCTCTCTTCCGGAAAAACCGGACGCATATCCTTGCATAGTCGCTTTATACGCTCACCGCAGTTTGGGCAGCACATCTTATCAGATTTCTCATTGACGCTCACAACGATAGGCGTTTGACAATTCTGGCAATAACATATCTCTACCGGCACATCAGCTTCGGTTAAACTGCCGCAGACCTCGCAACGCTCAGTCTCGGTCTCCCTCTCACAAACTTTGCACCACAAAAAAATCACTCCATGTAGACAAATCCCTTGTAGGAAGCCTGCATAGAGCGAAACCTATTCCACTACTTTAAAATGTATACCTTTTTGTGCAAATAGGTTTAAGTTATAAACACAATTTGTTGATAAATATAGACATTTCTATACAATTTAGATACACCCTCTCACCTACTTTGCATTCTATACGCTTTTGCCTTGTAACGAAAAGTTGACTCCGGTATACCGCATTTCTTAGCTGCGACAGCCGTGCTAAGTTTCCCCATAGCCCACTCCTTGCACACCTCATGGAAATTTTCCGGCAGTGGCTTGGGCGGTCTACCTAACCTCACACCTTTAGCCCTGGCAGCTTCTATCCCCTCCCTCTGTCTCTGATGTATAAGGCTCAATTCATTGTCACTGCAATAACTCAATAAAGCCAGAATGATATCGCTGATAAAGGTTCCCAAGAGGTTCTTCTCTCGCCTAGTATCAAGCACAGGCATATCAATCACGCAAACATCAGCCTTCTTTTCCTTGGTTATGATACGCCACTGCTCACCAATATCAGAATAGCTTCTCCCCAAGCGATCTATGGATTTTATATAGAGAACTGCCCCCTGGCAAAGCTCATCCATAAGTCTTTTATATGCTGGCCGATCAAAATTCTTACCTGACATCTTATCCACATAGATATTTTCTTCTGGTACCCCTGCCTCCCTAAGAGCTATAAGTTGCCTGTCCTCGTTCTGTGATATTGAACTAACTCTGGCATATCCATACATAGTTTGAACCTTGACGCTATCCATATTTCTCCACTCCTAGCCTAAAAGCATATCACCTACATATTTCTAAAATATTTCGTCTATTTTGTCATTTTTCCTTTTGATTTACAGGGAGACACAACATGGATTTACCATTGCAAAACGACCTGAATATCAGCTACCTGTATGAAACTTTTAACAGAACTACCAATAGCCATAAATATTTCTGGTTTCTATCTCTTCTTTCGGCTGTCAAAGATGCTCAAACTACTTGCAAATTCAATGACCTGGCAAATGAAATGATTCACACTGCCCAGCCCTATGTTCTCAAGCAACACCTAACATTGGGTTATCGAGACACACTCTAAACCGCTGTCACTTCTGTATACGGCAACAAAAGCACAGACCAGCAAAAATTGAAATCTAAAATATTAGCACATGTTCCCTACAGGTTCCTGTCCCCCTTTGCTAAAAATCTGACAGAACAAGAATTGAATGGCAACAGAAGAGCACTTGTCCATAAACTCAACCTAATCCCTCATCTACCTTACCGATTCACGAACTTATGCGGTCTCAAAAGCACAATCACCTTTAATCCAGATTGGTATAAATACTTCCATAAGCATCACCATCTCCTAAAAGGCTGGGCCTCAGAATTACTACAAGCTTATCTGGAAAAAAGAAATCATCATGCCCCATAAATCAAAAAGACGCCGACTCAGCATTGAGCCAACGCCCTTATTATTAGTATTATTGTTCATACATCGACCACCCCTCATCAATCCCCCCTGCAAGATACTCCTTTATATTCTGATGTATGATTCCCTCGCGGCTCATGTCGAACGCTCCCATGAAGAGCACATATTGGGGGGCAGTGGTCGTATTCTTGTCAGATATACTCTATAAAGCCAAACTACGCACCAAAAAGCACTGCCGTCACGACAGTGCTTTTCCTTTATTCACTTGAAAATCATGCAAACCACTTGATAGGCGCCTGCATAGCCTACCAGCCGCATTTAATCCTCATAAGAAGCAATTCACACTTTTCAAAATGCTCTGTGTCGCCATATCGCACTCCTCCGGCGCTTCCCTGCGCACTTCTTGCTGCAATTTACATGGGTCTGTGGGCCTGTATGGCCATCTTCCCATGAAATATCCACTTATTTATTCTACCCAGCCATTGCCAATACCTCCATGAACTGTCAACAATCAACATTTTCATATGATACATACCCTTTTTTCAACTCCTTATCCGTGCTAGAATGTAGTCTATGTGATTCACCACTAGAAAATCTTAAAAGGAGACGTTCTATCCATGAAAAAGCCACTACATTCCCTTTTGCTGCTAGTTGCCCTCCTGCTCCTGCAGGCGCAGATGGTCTTAGCAGCGCCACCAGCCATTACTGCTGACGCGGCCATCGTCATTGATGCCGCTACGGAGAAAGCTGTCTATGAAAAGAATGCCGACAAGAGGGAATACCCTGCCAGCATGACAAAAATGCTCACCTGCATCATCGGGCTGGAAAAAGGACAGGCTGACAAGATTGTCACCATCTCTCCTACCGCCACTGATGTGGAGTGCACAAAACTGCAGCCTGGCGAAGAACTTATATTCAGTGACCTGCTAAAACAGATGATGCTGATTTCAGACAATGGTGCTGCACTGGCTGTAGGAGAGGTGCTCAGCGGCAATCAGAGTAACTTCGCTAAAATCATGAATCAGAAGGCCCAGGAAATAGGCGCCACTCATTCAAATTTTGTCAATCCCAACGGCATGCCCAATCCAAATCACTATTCCACGGCTAGGGATATGTCCAAGATTGCCGCTTACGGTATGAGAAACAAGACCTTCCGCACCATCGTTTCCACGCGGGACAGGAATATCTATTACCTGAAACCCAAAGGACACGTTGAATACTGTGAGAATACCAACGAACTTTTGGGCAGCTATCCCGGCTGCACAGGCATCAAGACAGGCTATACCAGAGCCGCCCAGGGTTGTCTGGCAGCTGCAGCCAAGCACGGGGATAAAGAATATATTGTGGTTGTCATGCATTCGAAGGATTTTGACACCCGCTTCACCGAAGCCGCCGCCCTGCTGGATTATGCTTTTGCCCAGCCGGACACACCTGCCCCGAAAACAGAACCAGAGCCTAAAACCAAACGAAA
Source organism: Selenomonas sp. (assembly GCA_017635515.1). Lineage (GTDB taxonomy): Bacteria > Bacillota > Negativicutes > Selenomonadales > Selenomonadaceae > Selenomonas_B. Next base: position 27,471 of record JAGBLH010000147.1, on the reverse strand, counting down.
ATCAAAACATCATACCCACTCATGACCTTAATAACATGACGAAATTGGCTGTTGCACATATCTGAACGTGCAACAGCCAATTTAATTATCCTTTATTCACTTGAACACCATGCAGACCACCTGATAGGCACCTGCTCCCATGAGAGCAGTGCAGGGTATGGTCATGACCCAGGCCATGACCATCTGCTGGGCTACGCCCCAACGGACGGCGTTGACACGCTTGGCGGTGCCTACGCCCATGATGGAGCCGGACACCACATGAGTGGTGCTGACCGGCAGGTGCAGCATGGTGGCGGTGAAGATGACGATGGAGGAATTGAGGTCGGCGGCGAAGCCTGAGATGGGCTCCAGCTTGAAAATCTTGCCGCCCACCGTCTTGATGATGCGCCAGCCGCCCATGGCGGTGCCGCAGGCCATGGCAGTTGCAGCCAGTATCTTGACATAGGTGGGCACCTCAAAGGCATCTATGTAACCACCTGACAGCAGGGCCAGGGTGATGATGCCCATGGACTTCTGGACATCATTGGAACCGTGGGAGAAGGCCATCATGGCAGCGGCGGCAATCTGCATTTTCTTGAACTTGTGGTTCACCTTCGATGGACTGGCATTGCCAAAGAGCCGATACAGCACCATCATCACGACGAAGCCCGTGGCAATGCCCAAAATCGGCGAGCCGATAAGGGCAATGACAATCTTGCCGATACCGGCAAAATTCAGGCCGTCCGCCCCCACGGACACCAGCACCGCCCCGATAATGCCTCCCACCAAAGCGTGGGAGGAACTGGAGGGCACAGCCAGCCACCAGGTGACGATATTCCAGACCACAGCCCCTACCAGGGCCGCGATGATGATATGCTCATCCACATGCTGGGCCGATTTCACGATATCCGCACCGATGGTCTTAGCTACGCCTGTGGAGTACATGGCTCCGGCGAAATTCAGCACTGCCGCCATCATGATGGCGTGGCTGGGATGGATGGCCCTGGTGGAAACAGAAGTGGCGATGGCATTGGCCGTATCGTGGAAGCCGTTGATGTAGTCAAAGAGCAAGGCCAGTACAATGACGGTGAAAATCAGATATTGCAGCTCATGCATACTTCATCACCACGCCCCTGAGCATATCCCCTATCTTCTCGCAGTGGTCCAGGGTATCCTCCAGATTCTCCAGGATATCCTTCCACTTGATGAGCTCGATGGGGTTCTTTTCCTGGTCAAAGAGGTAAGCCACCTCATGGCGGTAGACCCTGTCCCCCTCGCTCTCCAGTTTAGCGATCTTGTGAGTGGCATCAAGGATCTGGGCCTGATTCTTGTGGATATCCTTGAGCATGGTCAGGGCCTTGATGATTTCATCCGTGGCTTCGATGATGAGCTTGGTAAGGCTCACCGCCCCGCTCATGGCCTTGCCTGTCTTGTACATGACAACGCGCTGCAACGTCCCCTGCAGGATATCCACCCCGTCATCCAGGCCGTTGGCAATGGCATAAATATCCTCGCGGTCAATAGGAGTGATGAAGGTCATGTTGAGCTTGTCGATGATCTTGTCATTCACCGCATCGGCCTCATGCTCAAGCTCCACAATCTCACGAACTTTGTCCGCGGCCTTGCTGTAGTCCAGCATGACTTCATCCATCATCAGGGCGCCATTGTAGAAGTAGCGGGCACTCTCAACAAAGAGGTCGAAGTATTCCGTGTCCTTCTGATTGAACTTAAACATCGTCCCTATGTCCTCCTCCTGAATTCTCTCATCCATATACAAATGAAGTGCTATTTTCATTATAACTTCATTTTGGACGTACAGCAACCGCCAATTTTCACGAAAACGCAAAAACGGTGTGCATTCCCCTCCCAACAGGAAACGCACACCACATATATCAAGCTTGAAGCTTCATCACTTGCATAACTCAGGCGCTTTTATCGCGCTTTATCCTTCTACTGCATTCAGAGCCTTGAGCACCTTTTCGGCAATGCCGGGCATCTTCTCCGTAGCTACGGAGCAGGCAGCGATGCGCACGCCCAACTTCAGGGGAACAGCGAAGACCAGATCCTCGTGGAGCTTCTCGCAGACGGCCTTGGGGTCTGCAGCAGGCACCGCCAGGAAGAAACCGCCCTTGTAGGGGAGAGCCGGCAGACCGCAGCTTTGAGCTTCCTTGGTAAAGATGGCCGCCCTGTTGCGAATGAGCTGATAGAAGTCATCCCGCTCCTTCTCGAACTGGGCGTAGGCAGCCTTATCCTGCTGGAGACGCACCAAGAGGGTCATGGCGCCACGGTTGATGTTGGACCAGGTAGCACGGCCAGAGTACTTGGTGACGTTCTTGAACTCCTCGATGACTTCCTTGGAGGAAGAGACAGCCACCAGAGCGCCGGTGCGCTGGCCATAAGCCGTGTAGCCCTTGGACATGGAGAAGGCGGTGAGCACCAGGATGTTCTCCGGCAGGTGGCTGAATTTCTTCATGAAGGCGCGGGTCTCGTTCTTCTCCCCGGCGAAGTCGATGTAGGCGATATCCACCAGCAGGATGACCTTCTTGCCCTTAGCGGCCTGAGCCTTGGCTACAGCCAGCACCCCGTCCCAGTCATCCTCAGTCAAGCTGAAGCCCGTTGGGTTCTGGGCAGGAGTATTGAGGATTGCCAGCAGGCTGTCCTGATGGGCAAGCAGTTCCTCCACCTTCTGGGTGAAATCTGCCAGGTTGAAGTTCAATTTGTCATCGAAAAGCTTGAAATTCGTCAGCTTTGTGCCGCACTCGTTGCAGATGACATTGTAAGTGCCCCAGAACCAGTCAGAGGTGAGGACGAAGTCACCATGCTCGGCATAATTGGCCACAGCATGACGGATAGCGCCGGTGCCGCCAGGCGTAGCCACGGAGGCGAAGTAGCCCTCGGGGCGCTGGTCTGCGAAAGTGAGATCCACCACAGCTTCCAGGTACTCAGGCAGGCCGGCGATAGGAGCATAGCGCATGTAGTCGCCGATATTCAGCTCGCGATAGATCCGCTCCACCGTGGGCAGGGTGGCAAACTTGCCCTCATCGTCCATCATGGTACCGATAGTAGCATTGGTCACCTTATAGGCACCGTATTTCTGGGCAGCCAGGCGGCAAGCCTCGCTGGCACCGAAAATTGCATCATGGAGTTCCTTGTCAGCAGCATGAGTGGCTGCCATCCTCATAGTCATCGCTTTCGTTCCCCTTTCCGTCATTGCCAGGTTAGTTCCTGAACATGTATATATAATAACTGTTTCATGCCGTCCTGTCTACCCATACAGGTGTCTGTATACAATATTATTTCTTTTTGGCCTGTTATTACAAAAACAGCACCATTGCAAATATTGCACAGAAAAAGCTCCCTGCCATGAGGCAAGGAGCCGTAAACAAAGCAAAAATGGGAAGGCTTACCTGGAGGGGAAGAACTCCTCGTGGATGGAGTTCACAGCTTCCTTGAGCTTGTCCCCCTTCACCAGGCAGGAGATGCAGATTTCGGAAGTGCTGATGATGTCGATGTTGACACCAACCCTGGAAAGAGCACCGAACATGCGGGAAGCGATGCCAGGATTGCCCAGCATGCCTGCACCCACGATGGAGACCTTGGCCACGTCCTCCTCGATGAGCACGGCCACGGCATTGAGCTTGTCTGCCACCTTGTCCACCACCTGCTTGGCCTGGGCAAGATCATCTGCGGCCACGGTGAACACCATGTCGGTGACATTCTTCTCGATATTGCGGATGCTCTGCACGATCATATCCACATCGATGTTGGCCTCTGCCAGGGCGGAGAAAATCTCATGGGCAATGCCCGGCGTGTTGGGAATGCCCAGCACGGCAATCTTGGCCACCTTGTCATCATGAGCTACACCGCGAACCACAAAATCTTTATCTTCCATTGTATAATCCTCCCTAATCATCGTGCCAGGCCTCTCCGTGAACGTAGAACGGACGTGGATGGGTATGCTGAAATGCTTGCCCATCTCCACGGAGCGGGGCTGCATGACGCCTGCGCCAAGGCGGGCCATCTCCAGCATCTCGTCATAAGTGATTTCCTTCATCTTGCGGGCGCTGGGCACCATGCGGGGGTCTGCGGAATACACCCCGTCCACGTCGGTGAAAATCTCGCAGCTGTCCGCCTTCAGGGCGCCTGCCAGAGCCACCGCCGAAGTATCGGAGCCGCCGCGTCCCAAGGTCACGGGGTCGCCCAGGTCATTGCGGCCCTGGAAGCCTGCCACCACCACGATCTGGCCCTTGTCCAGCTCTGCATGGACGCGCTCCGGCGTGATATCCATGATGCGGCCCTTGGTATAGACATCGTTGGTCTTCATGCCGGCCATGGGGCCAGTCAGAGAAATAGCAGGCTGCCCCAAAGTCTGGAAGGCCATGGCCAGCAGCGCGATGGAAACCTGCTCGCCGGTGGTCAGCAGCATATCCATTTCCCTGGAATATTGGTAAGGTTCCTTATTTATGCCCTTGGCCAGGTCGATGAGGTGGTCAGTGGTCTTGCCCATGGCAGACACCACCATGACGATCTTGTCGCCGGGCTGCTTTTCCTTCAGCACTCTCTTAGCCACGTTCATGATCTTTTCGGTGGTGGCTACCGAGCTGCCGCCGAATTTCTTTACAATTAGCGCCATAATTCTCCCCCTAAATAACTTATTCTGAAAACAATCATCAGCAGATGACCGTCCCCGAATATCACTTGTCACTTTGTAACAAAAACCATTATACAAGAATTTTTGTCCTCTGTCTATACACTATGCTTTATTAAAAATCTCCCGACAGAGATTTTTCCTGTCTCCTATAGTATCCTGTTCCACCTATTGCCTTTTTTCCCAATATTCCAGCGTGTATACCTGCCTATTTTTCCCTTCGAAAAGTGGACATGTGTCCCCTTTTGTGCTAGGATATACAGCAGTAAATTTATGTGGTTCTATAAAAAGGAGTGTTCTTCTTTGCAAAAGCGTCCCATTGCGGTGGACGAGAAACTGCCGCTCTTAGAAACGGTTCCCCTTTCCCTCCAGCACCTCTTCGCCATGTTCGGCTCCACGGTGCTGGTGCCCATCCTCTTCCATGTGAATCCCGCCACGGTGCTGCTCTTCAACGGCATCGACACCCTGCTCTACCTGATTCTCTGCAAGGGACGCATACCGGCTTACCTCGGCTCCAGCTTTGCCTTCCTCTCCCCGGTGTTCCTGGTGCTGTCCGAGTACAGCTATGAGTACGCCCTGGGCGGCTTCATCGCCGTAGGGTTAGTCTTCTGCCTGGTGGCGGGCCTCATCCGCGCCGTAGGCACCGGCTGGATAGATGTCATCTTCCCCCCTGCTTCCATGGGCGCTATCGTGGCGGTCATCGGCCTGGAGCTGATGCCTACGGCTGCAGGCATGGCAGGGCTCACCGGCGAAACTGTAGATCCCACGGTCATCACCGTGTCCCTGGCGACCCTTGCCATCACCATCTTCGCTTCCATCGCCTTCAAGGGTTTCCTCTCCATCATCCCCATCCTCATCGGCGTGGTGGGCGGCTACATCATCGCCGGCTTCAGCGGCCTGGTGGATTGGGCTGCTGTAGCGGCTGCGCCCTGGTTTGCCCTGCCCACCTTCTACACTCCCGCCTTTGACCTGGGAGCCATCCTCATCATCCTGCCTGCTTCCCTGGTGGTCATTGCCGAGCATATCGGCCATCTCATTGTCACGGGCAACATCGTGGGCAAAGACCTCACCCATGACCCTGGCCTTGACCGCTCCATCCTGGGCAACGGCATTTCCACTGTGATTTCCGGCTTCTTCGGCTCCACCCCCAATACCACTTACGGCGAGAACATCGGCGTGCTGGCCATCACCAAGGTCTTCTCCACCTGGGTGATCGGCGGCGCGGCGGTCTTTGCCATCGTCCTTTCCTGCCTTGGCAAGCTGGCGGCCCTCATCCAGAGCATCCCCGCCCCCGTCATGGGCGGTGTCTCCATCCTGCTCTTCGGCGTCATCGCCGCCTCCGGCATCCGCATCCTGGTGGAGGGCAAGGTGGACTACAACAAGCCCAAGAACCTGCTGCTGACCTCCATCGTGCTGGGCCTGGGGGTTTCCACCGCCAGCCTCACCATCGGCACCGTGACCCTCAAGGGCATGTCCCTGGCCACCATCGTAGCCATCATCCTCTCCGTCAGCTTCCGCATCATCGACGCCTGCAAGGGCAGGACGGAAGCCAAAGAAGGAAACAGCGCCGCATGACCACCTTCCAAGTGGTGCTGCCCGAAGCCTTGGCGAGTATGCCCGCCAAGGCTTTTTTGCACCAGAAAGGCATATCAAGTACCCTCTGGAAGCGCATCAAGCACTCCGGCACCTTCAAGGTCAACGGGATAGTCACAAACGCCGCCCGCACCATGCTCAAGGACGGAGATACGGTGAGCTACCAGGTGGAAAAGCCCTCAGAGATCGAGCCGGAAGCCCTGCCCCTGGATATCCGCTATGAGGACGAATACCTGCTGATCGTGAATAAGCCCCCCGGACAGTTGGTGCATCCCACCACCAAGGAGGCCCACGGCACCTTGGCAGGTGCCGTTCTCTACCATTATGAAACCAAGGGCGAAACCCATAGCTACCACCCCATCCACCGCTTGGACAGGGACACCTCGGGGCTGGTGCTGATAGCCAAGGAACCACAGGTGCAGTACCTGCTGACTGCCAAAGACGGCACCAAACGCTTCCACAGGGAGTACCTGGCCATCGTGGAAGGCAGGCCAAAGCTGCCCGAAGGCCTCATCGACGCCCCCATCGCCCGTGCTCTCCCCAGCATCATCCTGCGGAAAGTCTCCCCCGAGGGCAAGGAAGCCCGCACCCACTATAAAACCCTCTCTTCCACAGAAAGAGAGGGCAAGCTGCTGAGCCTTATCGAATTGAAACTGGAAACAGGCCGCACCCACCAAATCCGGGTGCATATGAGCTATCTCGGCCACCCCCTCTTAGGCGATGACCTCTACGGCGGCAGCCTGGAACTGATGCAAAGACAAGCCCTCCACGCCTGCAGATTGCATTTTATCCACCCTATTACCAAAGAACAGATTAATGTCAAGGCAGAGCTGCCACGGGATATGCAGCGGCTGCTGTCGTGATTTTAGGGCGTGTTGATTAAATGAACTTGGCACAGATTTATGGGGATTGGCTGTCCATTGCAAGGCGACAAACCGGAGGCATAGCGACGCGAAGCTAGTCCTTTAGGGCGGTGCTATGTCGAGGATTTGTCAACGACGCAGGGACAGTCAAGATACGTGAAGATGGGCTTAGTGAATTAATCAACACGCCCTAAGCCTCTATGGCAATATTTCTGGACACACCTATCATCTAGAAATACGATATTTCTTTTTAGGGGAGGTGTTATTGCCAAAAACGCTGCCCGCACAAAATACAGGCAGCGTTTCTTCTTATTCAGTCATCAAAATGCGTGACGTTGAATTTTGGTTCCGTGGTCTTCACCGTAGGCGCAGCCACTTCCTCCTCCTTTTCCTCTGCCACGGGCACGGGAGCCTCTACGGGCACGGTCTTGTTGGGAGGAATGTAGGCGGGGTCGCCTTCTTTTGGGCCCTGGGGGGGCTGCTGGTTGGGACGGGGCCTGTTGTGGTCGTCATCGGAAAGGCAGCCCTTTTCCAGAAGCTCTTCCAGTTCCTTGGCGCTGAGAGTCTCGCGCTCGATCAGGGCCTGGGCAATCAGCTCCAGCTGGTCACGGTGCTCCGTGATGATCTGGCGGCAGGCCTCGTAGGCCTCCTCCATGTAGCGGCGCACTTCCTTGTCTATCTCGCTGGCCACTTCCTCGGAGTAGTTGCGCTGATGATTGAAGTCGCGACCCAGGAAGACCTGATGGTTCTGGCTTTCCCCATAGGCTATGGGGCCCAGCTGGTCGCTCATGCCGTACTGCATGATCATGCTTCGCACGATGCGGGAAGCCTGCTGGATATCCTGGGAGGCGCCGGTGCTGATTTCCTTCAGCACCACTTCCTCTGCCACGCGGCCACCCATAGCCACCTTCAGGCGATCCATGAGCTCGCTGCGGGTGGCATAGGAGCGATCCTCCTTGGGCAGCATCAGGGTGTATCCACCAGCGCGGCCACGGGGAATGATGGTGACCTTGTGGACAGGGTCGGCGTGCTTCAGCATCATGCCCACCAGCGTATGTCCGCCCTCGTGATAAGCGGTGAGGCGCTTTTCCTCCTCGCTCATGACATGGGAGCGGCGCTCGGGGCCAGCCATGACTCTTTCGATAGCTTCCTCCAGCTCGGCCATGAAAATCTTCTTCTTGTCCCGGCGGGCAGCCAAGAGGGCTGCCTCGTTCACCAGATTGCTGAGGTCAGCGCCGGTGAAGCCAGGGGTGCGGCGTGCCAGCACATCCAGGTCTGCATCCTCTGCCACCGGCTTGCCCTTGGTGTGAACCTGGAGGATAGCCAGACGGCCGCGCACATCGGGCTTGTCCACCACAATCTGGCGGTCAAAGCGGCCGGGGCGCAAAAGTGCCGGGTCGAGGATATCCGGGCGGTTGGTGGCGGCCACGATGATGATGCCCTCGTTGGCAGCAAAGCCGTCCATTTCCACCAGCAGTTGGTTCAGGGTCTGCTCGCGCTCGTCATGACCGCCGCCGACACCTGCGCCGCGCTGGCGGCCCACGGCATCAATCTCGTCAATGAAGACGATGCAGGGAGCATTCTTCTTGGCCTGCTCGAAAAGGTCGCGCACGCGGGAGGCACCCACGCCCACGAACATCTCTACGAAGTCAGAGCCGCTGATGGAGAAGAAGGGCACCCCTGCCTCACCGGCCACCGCGCGGGCCAGCAAGGTCTTGCCTGTGCCCGGAGGGCCAAAGAGCAGCACGCCCTTGGGAATCCTTGCTCCCAAATCGGCAAACTTCTGCTTGTCCTTGAGAAACTCCACCACTTCCTCCAGTTCCTGCTTGGCCTCGTCAGCCCCGGCCACATCCTGGAAGGTGACCTTGATCTTGTCGGCCCCGCTCATGCGGGCACGGCTCTTGCCGAAGGACATGACCCGGCCGCCGCCTCCCTGGGTCTGCTGCATGATGAAGAACCAGACGCCAATGAGAAGCAGAATCGGCAGGATAGACGAGAACATGGTGGACCACCAGGGCGGCTCCGGCGGATTGTCCGCCGCGATGTTCACGCCTTTGGCGGTGAGCCTTTCGTAAAGATGCGGGTCGCTGTAAGGCTCATCCGGCGTGATAGTGGTGAATTCCGTCCCGTCAGAGAGCGTCCCGTGGACAGTATTCTTGATAAAGATGACCTTCTGCACCTCCCCTGCATCCACCTGATGCAGGAACTGGGTGTATTCCACCGACTTGCTGACAGTCTGCTTGGTGGAGAAGTAGTCAATGATGGAAATAGCCACAAGAATAATCAGCAGGTAAAAGCCTACGTTGCGTAGAAATTTGTTCAATCCATTGCCCCTCCTTCTGCCGGAGCCATGAAGCCCTGCCCGGCAAGATTTTGTTCATATTTCAAGCTGCAATCAAGCGTAAATCTCAGGCTTCAAGACCCCGATGAAGGGGAGATTGCGGTAAACCTCGGCATAGTCCAAGCCATAGCCCACCAAGAATTCGTCAGGCACCTCAAAGCCGCAGTAGTCGATATGCACGTCCACCGTCCGACGGGAAGGCTTGGACAGCAGGGAGCAGAGCTTCACGCTGGCAGGCTTCCTATCCTTGAAGTACTTCATGAGGTAATTCATGGTGGTGCCGGAATCGATGATATCCTCGATGACGATGAGGTGCTTGCCCTCGATGTCGTAATCAAGGTCCTTCAAAATCTTCACGGAACCTGTGGTAGAGGTGCCGTTGCCATAGCTGGAGGCAATCATGAAGTCATAGCGCACAGGCAGTTCGATCTGCTGTACCAGGTCGGTGTAGAAATTCACAGCCCCTTTTAGGATACCGACGCAGTAGATTTCCTCCTGCACCTCCTTGTAGTCCTCGGTGATGCGGCGGCCCAGCTCGGCAATCTTCTCGTGGATCTGCTCCTCGGTGAATACTACCTTTTCGATATCGTCTCTCATCATGATGGGTTTACCTCTCCTCTTACATAAGTCTTGCATAAAGCTTCTTATTTTCCCGGTACAGCCGCAGGCACATGCCGTGAGGAAGCTGCTGCTGGCTGCCGGCGTGGCCCGTGTCTATGATATGGCAGAGCCGCTGCACATGGGCATAGGGCAGGTCCTTGCACTCGCCTGTCTCCTGCTGCCAGAAGAGCCGCAGCACATGCCACTTGAGCGCCCGGGGCAGCTGCTTGAATTCTTCTGCCTCCAGGCCCTCTTTTCCTGCTATTTTTGCAAAAGCCGCCCTGGCCTCTGTTCCGATGAAGTCCGATTCGGCGGCACTGATGGAGGCCAGCTGGCAGAGAGCCTGCACCAGCCGGGGATTGTACTCCTCCTTGAGCCTGGGAAGGGTCTCCAGCCGCAGGCGGTTGCGGGTGCAGTCTAAAAGCTCATTGGTGGCATCCTGCCGAGGTCTCAGCTCCCTAGTCTCACAGTAAGCCTCTATGGCCGCCCGGGTGGCAAAGAGCAGGGGACGGATCAGGGGGAGCTCCCCCTCCGCCCGGGGCCGCATAGCCGCAAGTCCCGTGATGCCAGTGCCCCGCAGGAGCCGCATCAGCACCGTTTCCGCCTGGTCATCTGCCTGGTGGGCAGTGGCGATGAGGTCAAGGCCCCGCTCCCTTCTGGTCTTTTCCAGAAAATCATAGCGGCACTTACGGGCGGCAGTCTCGATAGACAGCTTCCGTGCCTCCGCATAGGCGGGCACATCACCGTGGGCGATGGTGCAGGCAATGCCCCGCTCCTCGCAGAACCCGGCCACAAAGTCGGCATCCTTCTGCGAGGCTCCGCCCTCCACCCGTATGCCATGCTCGAAGTGAGCGACCTCCACGGCGAAGTCGTACCTGGAAAGCCTTGAGAGCCGCCAGAGAATGTCCAAGAGAGCCAGGGAATCAGGGCCGCCTGAGCAGGCCACCAGCACCCTAGCACCAGGGGGAATCAGGCCCTCATGTTCGCAGAATCTGGCTGTATCCTTCAGCAGAGCTTCCAGCATAGGGGCTGTCCTCCTTTGTCACCGTTCCTTAAGCAGAAAAAGCACCCTGAGTAACAGAGTGCTTATATACGCCAACAAACGATCAATCTGAACGGCGTGAACCCCGTCCCCCGCGCTTGGAATCAGTTTTGCGGCGCAGATCCGTGAGACGCTCGTCGCTGTCCTTCAGGAACTTGGAAAGCTTGTCCTCAAAGGATGCGGAAGTGCGCCCGCCTCCGAAACGGCCTCCCTGCCTGTAGAAATCCCTGGGAGCACGGGGCGGGCCGCCCTGGGCACGGAAGGAAGAAGAACCTGCTGCGGGACGCGCTGCCTCCTCAGGCTTCTTTTCCTGGAGCTGCTTGATGGAAAGACCAATCTTGCCGCGGTCATCTACGCTGACCACCTTGACTTTGACCTTGTCCCTCTCGCTCAGGAAGTCATGGACATCCTTCACATAGACATCGGCCACCTCTGAAATATGGATGAGTCCGGTCTTTCCCTCCGGCAACTCCACAAAGGCACCAAAATTGCTGATGCCCGTGACTACGCCCTCAACCACGCTGCCAACTTCAATGGACAATGAAATTCTTCCTCCTTAAATGAATGGGAATACACAGAGCATACCGTCAGGCCTCAAACTGTGTCAAGGCTGGGCCTGCTTGCGCCCGGCCCCGCCCGGACTATAGGGCAGCTCCCCTTCGCGGGTCATGCCCAGTTCCTCCCGGGCCAGCTTCTCTATGTAGTCCATCCGGTTCAAGTTTTCCCGCTCCTGACGCAGGGCCTCGTTCTCCTGCCTGGCTGCCGCCAGGCGTTGCTCTGCGGCCTCCTGGTCTTCGCTGACCTGACCTAGGTACATATGCTGGGAAATCATAATCGAAGAGAAATACACTATGACCAGTATCAGCACCAGAAAGAACCAGCTGAAGCGCCTTTTCTTAGGCTGACGAGTCGGTATCATGCCCATTCCTCCCCTTGCTTAATATCACACCCTCTTATAATACCTGCAAATAGGCTTCCTTGCAAGCATTATGGGCATTTTTTCATGCAAATTTCCTCCAAAAAAATCATTCGTGGGAAAATCAGTGGTCTGACCACTGGAAATAGTCCGTGGTGGCAATGCGCCGATAAACGGACTTGCAATAGGGACAGGAAAAATGATCCTTCACATTCTCCATGTCTGGCTTGCCGTTGACGATGGTCACGGGCCGCCCCTCCACGTAGTCCATGCGCTCCCCGCAGCGGGGGCACTCGCACTTGCCGTCTGCCTCACGCTTCAGCTGAGTAGGGGGGATATCACCTGTCCTCAGGATCTTCTTCGGCGGCTTGGGCAGGGGAAACACATCGTAAAAGCCCGAGCCTAAGAGCTCGCGGTAAAAGACGCCGCAGTTACGGCATTCATGCTTGGGCAGGATGGAATCCATGTCGGCCCTGCCTCCCACCAGCTGCACCGCCTGGCCTTCCACATATTTTAGTTCCTGCCCGCAGGTGGGGCAAACGAATTTATTTTGGGCATTACGCTCCAGCTTTGTCACTGACATTCAAGTCCACCGCTCTTTCCGACTGCAGGCAGCAAGCAGTCCACCTTAGACGCCGTTCCTTATGCCCTTTAATTCCCCACGGAGGGACAAAAAACCTGCCGCCCCAAAAAAATTTTAAGGGCGGCAGAGCTCAATTATTTTTTTGGCAATCTCAGCAGCGGCTTCCGGGTGGGAGCAGGCCCTGGCCTTCTCCCCCATGGCGGGCAGGTCACCCTGCAGCAGCTCCGCCACGGCCCGGGACAGGGACTCACCGGGGTGGAGCCAGACAGCCGCCCCATGGCGGGCAGCGTAGACGGCATTCTCCGTCTCGGGGCCTGGAATGGGATCGTGCAGCAGCATGGGCAGCCCCAGCACAAAGGCCTCGCTGATGGTGAGGCCCCCTGGCTTGGTGATGAGCAGGTCGGAAGCTCCCATCAGGCGGCGGGCTTCGTCAGTATAGCCCCAGCAGTGGATGGCATGGTGAGAGTCTTCTCCCAGTGCCCTGACCCTCGCCAGCAGTTTCTCATTGCGCCCCGCTATCACCAACAGCTGCAGCCGCTGCGGCAGCTGCTCCAGCTCCCGCAGGGTGCCGTCAAGGCCTCCCAGTCCCAGGCCGCCCCCCATGAGCAGCACCGTGGGCAGTTCCTCCAGCCCCAGCTGCTGCCGCAGTTCCCCCTTGGCAGGCAGGTCCTTGAGTTCCATGGACACGGGAATGCCAGCCGCCACAGCCAGCTTCGGCGCAAGCCCTTTCCGCCCCATTTCCTGCCGCATGGCTTCCGTGGCCATGAAGTAGGCATCTACCTGGGGATAGAGCCAGATCTGGTGCAGGCTGTAGTCGGTCATGACCACTGCCAGGGGCAGTTCCTTGCCCGCTGCCTGCAATTCTTCCTTCAACAGGGCGCAGGCTCCCTCGGGGAAGGGATGGGTGCAGAGCACCAGATCCGGCCTTGTCTCAGCCACGATTTTCCTCAAGGCCGGCAGCATCAGCCTGGCCACGGCAGTCTGGGCCAGCCCCCCGCCTGACTCGCCCCCGGAAAACTTGTAGCAGAGGTCATAGAGATTGGGCACCCAGGCCAGCATGATGAGGTAGAGCTCCTTGGTCAGCCAGTGAAGCAGGGAAGTCTCCCGGGACATGAAGTCTACGGTCAAAAGCTCCAGCTCCGGCTCCCGCCGCCGAAGTTCTTTGGCCACTGCCTCGGCAGCCTTGATATGCCCGGAGCCCACGGAGGCAGTGAGTATCAGGATGCGCTTCTTCATGCGGTCAGCCCCCCATCTACCCCCCAGACGGCCCCCGTCACGAAGGAGGCGGCGGGAGAGGCCAGGAAGGCGATGAGGCTGGCGGCTTCCTCAGGGGTGCCAATGCGCCCCAGCGGATAGACCGAAGCCATCTCCCGCAGGGCCGCCTCGCGGTCAGTGCTATCCGCCAGCTGCTTCTCCGTCAGGGGAGTCAGGATATCCCCCGGCGCAATGGCATTCACCCGCACGCCGAAGGAGGCCAGCTCCAGGGCCATGGCCCTGGTAAAGAGCACCACCGCCCCCTTGCTGGCGCAGTAGGCGCTGCAATAGTAGTTGCCATGCACCCCCGCATCGGAGGCCACATTCACTACATTGCCCCGGCGCTGCTTCAACTCCGGCAGGGCTGCCTGGGTGAGCCAGAAGGTGCCCTTCACATTGACGGAGAGGATTTCCTCCAACCCCTCCTCCGTCACTTCCTCCAGGGCGCCCTCCAGGTAAAGCCCCGCAGAGTTCACCAGCACATCAAGGCGGCCAAAGGCGGCCACCGTTTCCTCCACCGCCCGCTGGCAGTCAGCCCTCCTGGCCACATCGCCCTGTATATATCTCATATGCTCAGGGGAAAAATCCTGTCCCAGCAGCACCAGCGCCTCTTTGCCCCGGCCTGAGTCCCTGCCCAGCAGAGCGATCTTCGCCCCTTCCCTCAGCAGCAGCCTTGCCGCCGCCAGGCCGATGCCGGAGGTGCCCCCGGAAATCAGCACGGCCTTTCCCCTCATATTCATCAGGTCCATAAAGTCCCCTCTATACGCGAAAAGCCGGGCTCCCTGGGAAGCCCGGCCTCTCTATCAATGCACTCAATGATCAGTTCACAGCGTCCTTCAGAGCCTTGCCTGCCTTGAACACGGGGTTCTTGGAAGCGGGAATCTGAATATCCGCGCCGGTGCGGGGATTGCGGCCCGTACGAGCTGCACGCTCCTTTACCTCGAAGGTACCGAAGCCGATGATCTGGATCTTGTCCCCCTCGATGAGAGCCTGCTGAACCGTAGTAAACAGAGCGTTTACTGCCTTTTCAGCGTCCTTCTTGGTGAGACCTGCTGTTTCAGCCACATTAGCTACCAATTCAGTTTTGTTCACAACCGTAGCCTCCTTAAAAGAGTTTTTGCGGAAAAGATGAATAAGTCCATCCCTTCCTGTACGGTAGGTTCTATTCGCCAGACAGCGCCATATTCCTACCTGCTTAGAAGAATTTACCAAAAAAACCTTGAAAAATCAAGGCTTTTCAATAAAAAAAGGCTCCCGTGGCACAAAAAACGTGGTCAGATGGTCGATATCGGGCTGGCGGTCCAGCTCGTAAAGGGGAATCTTTCTCAGTGACTCGTCCGGCAGGGCCAGATTGTGGATGTAAAGGCCCTCATATTCATCCCCGTAAAGCTCCATAAGAGCCAGCTTCGTATCGGAGGCAATCTGCTGGTTGTAAACCTGGCTCACCACCAGGGACTGCAGGGGACGCTCCCTGAGCGCCCCCACGTCCTCCGCATCGATGATGGTGAGGCCCTCGATGGGGTCAATGCCCAGCCTGGTATACATGACCTCCACAAAGCTCATGCCCGGCAGGATCTTCACCTCTACAGAGGTATCCTGCGCCATTTCCCGCAGCAGCACCACCGTGCGCTCTGCCACCAGAGGGCTGCCGGGGACGGCGTAGAGGAAGTCCCCCTCCTCCTGCGCCCGCCTCAGCAGGTCCTTGGCAATGGCGCTGTAAAGCTCCTCGAAGCTGCCCGCCTGCTCATAGAAATTGTCATAGGTGGAAAACTCAAGGCCCGCGGACCTGATTTCCTCCACCGTGGGGTGGATGGCCGTGCGCAGCACCACCGGCAGTTCCTTAGAACTCAGCAGCTGCCAGCTTTCCCGGGTAATGAGCCCGGCCCTGCCCGGCCCCAGGCCCAGGACTGTTATCTTTGCCATTTGCTTTTTTCTCCTTTGCAGTCTTCACATTTTCCGTTTGGCTGGCCATGGCCGCCTCCTCGTCCCCGCCTGCCAGGAGCAGCACCCGCAGCACGAAGGACGCTATATGCTTCTTCTTGGCTTCTGTCAGGCCAATCTCGTAAGCCCCGGTCTTCATGATGCGGCGCAGGTTGTGGCCGAAATACTTGTCTATGAGCATCAGCCCCTTGGCTGGCAGTTTCCTGCCGGGCAGCAGGCTCAGGGACAGGGCCTTGGGCTGCACCAGTACGGAGCGCAGGCCCAGCGCTCTGGCGTGGTTCTTGATGCGGGCAGCCTCCAGCAGATTGCGGGCTGGCTCGGAGGGCTCGCCGAAGCGATCCTTGAGCTCCTCGTAGAGCGCCTTCACTTCCTCATCATTCCTGATGGCGGCGATGCGCTGGTAAATCTCAATCTTGTGCATGGCATCCTCGATGTAGCCGCCATCAAGATAAGCCTCTGCCGCTAGGTCAATAATGGGGTCGGCAGGAGGCTCCAGCACGGCCTCGTTCTTCTTGCCGCTCCTGAGGTTCTCCACCGCTTCTTCCAGCAGCCTGCAGTACATCTCAAAGCCCACGCTGGCAATATGGCCGTGCTGCTGGGAGCCCAAGAGGTTGCCCGCCCCCCTTATCTCCAGGTCGCGCATGGCAATCTTGAAGCCAGCCCCCAGCTGGGCGAATTCCTTCATGGCCTGCAAGCGCTTCTCCGCCGTCTCCGTCAGGATCTTGTCCGCCTGATAGACGAAGTAAGCGAAGGCCATGTGGTGGGAACGGCCCACCCGCCCCCGCATCTGGTAGAGCTGGGAGAGGCCGAAGTGGTCAGCATTGTAAACGATGATAGTGTTGGCATTGGCCACATCCAGGCCGTTCTCCACAATGGTGGTGGCCAGGAGAATGTCATAGCGGCCCTCGTAGAAATCCATCATCACCTGCTCCAGCATCTCCTCCGGCATCTGTCCATGGGCGGTCATGATGCGGGCATCAGGCACCAGATCCTGCAAATGGTCGCGCATGCGGTCGATAGTTTCCACCCGGTTGTAGACAAAGTACACCTGGCCGCCCCGCTTGAGCTCGCGCTTGATGGCGCCGGAAATCACCGCATCGTTGTTCTCCACCACATAGGTCTGCACCGGGAAGCGCTCGGCAGGAGGCGTCTCGATGATGCTCATATCCCTGGCCCCCACCAGGGACATGTGGAGGGTACGAGGAATGGGGGTAGCCGACAGGGTCAGCACATCAAGTCCCGCCGACAGGCTGCGGATCTTTTCCTTCTGCTTCACCCTGAAACGCTGCTCCTCGTCCACAATGAGGAGCCCCAAATCCTTGAACTGCACCTTTTTCCTGTTCAAAATGGCATGGGTGCCGATGAGGATATCCACCTGACCCAGCTTCACCTTTTCCAAGGTCTGCTTCTGCTCCTTGGCGGAGCGGAAGCGGCAGATGACATCTACCTTGGGAGCAAAGTCGGCAAAGCGGGCGGTAAAGGTCTGGTAATGCTGCTGGGCCAGCACCGTGGTGGGCACCAGCACCGCCACCTGCTTGCCGTCCATGGCGGCCTTGTAAGCCGCCCGGATAGCCACCTCCGTCTTGCCAAAGCCCACGTCGCCGCAGAGCAGGCGATCCATGGGCTTTTCCTTTTCCATATCCGCCTTGATTTCCTCGATAGCCTTGAGCTGGTCATCCGTTTCCTGATAGGGGAAAGCCTCCTCGAACTCATGCTGGGTGCTGTCGTCCTTGGAGAAAGCAAAGCCCTTGGCATCCCTGCGCTGGGCGTAGATCTCAATGAGCTTCTGGGCGATGTCCTCCACGGACTTCTTGGCCCGGGCCTTGGCCTTGGCCCACTCCGTGCCGCCCATGCGGTGGAGGCGAGGCACCTCGCCTTCGGAGCCGATGTACTTCTGCAGGAGGTTCACCTGCTCAGTAGGCACAAAGAGCTTGTCGTCCCCGCCGTATTTGATGTGGAGATAGTCCTTGTGCACGCCCCCTACCTCAAGGGTTTCCACCCCCAGGTATTTGCCAATGCCATGGTTCACATGCACCACATAGTCCCCAGGCTTGATGTCCCGGAAATGGGACAGCTTCTCCCCCCTGGACGCCCGGCGGACACTCTGGCGCTTCTGGCGGCCGAAGATATCCTTCTCCGTCACCACCACCAACTGAGCCGCCGCCATCTCAAAGCCGGAGGTCAGTGCTCCTACCTGGATATTCACCAGGCCCCTTTCCAGCGCCTCCCCCTCTTTGATAACCAACGAGGGAATGCGCTTCCGCGCAAAGAACTCCCGGATGCTGTTGGCCTTGTCCCGAGCATTCAGGAGAATCAGCACCTGCTGCTTCTGCCCCAGCCAGCGGCTGGCCTCGCTTTCCAAAAGATCCATCTGCCGATGGAAGGGTGTCATATTGGTGGAAGTGATGCTGACGGTGTTTTCCGGCTCCGCCCCCAGCACCTGCTGCAGCATCAGGGCAGAGTAAATGACCCTGTTGCCCCTGGCACCTTCGATGAGGTTTTCCCAGCTGAAGATGGAGTTCTTGATCTCCGGATTTTCCTTCACCATGGTGCGGATCTGCTCACGGATGCGGGTAGGTTCGTCAAAGATGACTGCCCCCCTGCCCCCCAGGTAGCTGAGGAAAGGCTCCGGCTTGCCATTGCTGTCAGCCTGCAGCAATGGCAGCACCGTGATTTCCGACAGCCCTGCCGACTTATCCGAGCGCATGGTGGAGAGGTCAAACTCTCTCAGGGACTCAATCTCGTCATCAAAGAACTCCAGCCGCACAGGGGCCAGGGCATTGATGGCAAAGATATCCATGATGCCGCCCCTGGCGCTGAACTGCCCGGCCAGCTCCACTTCCTCAGTGCGCTCATAGCCCAGTTCAGTCAGCCGCTGGATGAGTTTTTCCCGGGGCAGGACTTCCCCCAGTTTTATGGAAAGGGCCAGCCGCTGGAAATCCGCCGGGCTGAGTCCCTTCTGCACCGCTGCCGCCGCCTGGGAAAGGATGATGACCTTCTCCTTGCGCATGAGCCGCCCCAGCACATCCATGCGGCGGGCACTGCGCTCGATGCTTTTGGCTGCTGCCTTGATCTCCATCAGGTCGACTTCCGGCAGTTCCAGCACCGGCACCCCCGGCAGCAGCAAGGAAAGATCTTCCCGCCACTCCTCCAGGGACTCCCTGCTGTGGAGGATGATCACCATAGGCTGAGGCCCCGCCTCATAGCAGGCCGCCACCGCCGCATGTTTCTGAGATCCTCCCAGACCATAGGCCAAGGTCTCAGACGCCCCCCCGCAGAAGCATTCCTGCAATCGCTGCAGGGACTTGTCCTGCAGCATGGCCGCAAAAAGTGAATGCATAGCTACACCTCTTGTTTTCCTTCCGTTATTTTCTCCCAAAACACGAAAAACAGGACTGTCACCGGGGAAACGGTGATAGTCCCTGCTATATACATCTACATTGGTTTAATCATATGATAATCTACCGACCTAGTCAATAGGAATTTGTTTCGCACAATACCATTACACAGCAATTGCTCCACTTTTGCCTTCGTCAAAACTTCCTCTGGCCAAATCCGCCCATTTGAAGTATAATTCTATCTTGATTTCAATATAAGGAGTATCTTATCAACATGCCTATTCTACAAAAACTGCGGAGCAATCCTGACCTTGCGGTGGCTCTGTTCTTTGCCCTTCTCACCAGCCTTATCGCTCCCCCGGAAGCGGCGGAGCTTTTGGAGCGCATCAACCTTCCTTTGCTGGGACTGCTGCTGTTCCTGATGTGCATCGTGGCGGGGCTGCGGCTCAGTGGCTTCTTTGCCGCCATCTTCCACAGGCTATTCCGGGAGCGCGCTTCCGGCAGGAGCCTGAGTCGCTTCTTTATCTTCAGCTGCTACTTCAGCTCCATGCTCATAACCAACGATGTGGCCCTCATCATCTTTGTGCCTCTGGCCATCCTGACTTTTACCGAAGCCAGGCGCATCCGCCTCATCGTCCCCACGGTTTCCTGGCAGACCATTGCCGCCAATCTGGGCAGCATGCTGACTCCCATTGGCAATCCCCAGAATCTCTTCATCTACTCCCACTACGGCCTCACGCCCACAGAATTCTTCTCTATCACCACCCCTGTGGTGCTTCTCAGCGGCGCAGCTATCTACCTGGGCACCTGCCTGCTGCCTGACGGTGAGGTAAATCTTGCTGACAGCAAAGAGGATGCCCTGCCGTGGAAAAGCATCGTTCCCCTGCTGCTGCTCTTTGCCCTGTGCCTGCTGCATGTGCTGCACCTTGTGTCCTTCCCCCTCCTGGCAGCCGCAGTCCTGCCCGGCCTGGCCCTGCTTGACCGCAGGCTCTTTTTTGAGGCCGACTACAAGCTCCTGCTGCTCTTTGCCCTGCTCTTTATCGGTGTGGGTAATCTAAGCCAGATTCCCCTGTTTCAAAGCTGGCCTGCCCAGGCACTGGCAGGAAATGAATTCTGGCTCTCCCTGCTCCTGAGCCAGCTGCTCAGCAATGTGCCTGCCACGGTGCTGCTATCCGGCTTCACCGATGCCTACACGCCCCTGCTCCTGGGGGTGATCATCGGCGGCCTGGGCACCATCATAGCCTCCATGGCCAGCGTGATCTCCTTCAAAGCCTATATGCAGACGCGCTTCAGCAAGCCCGGCTACTATCTGCGCTCCTTCACTGGCAGCAATCTGGCTATCCTGCTCCTGCTGCTCCTGTTCTACCATTTCCACAACTCACTCAATTGAAAAGGCAGCAAGACCACCTGCACTCAGACGGTCTTGCTGCCTTTTTCTATCCTATTTCCTAAACTCTCAAAGCTGTGACCTGAGCCTCCAGGAGGCACCCAGCGCCTGCAGCAGATGATTGAGATCCTCAGCGGATCTCACTGGCAGGATACAGCTGCTGCCACAGTCCTGGCACTGGAGCACGATGCTCTCTCCCGTAAGCCCGGCACTCACCTCCTGCGAACCACAGGGGCAGGAAAGATCTCCGTGGGCGGCCAGTTCGTGAACTCTCGTGAGACCCTCCAGCAGGATCTGCTGCCGCTCCAGGAAGCGGTCTCCGTCACCCGGATGCATGGAATCGTACTCGGCATCATTGAAATCAAGGAACTCGGCTATATCCTGCCAGCGGCCTATATAACCAAGCTCAAAGTGATCGTGATGGCAATAGAGTTTCTCAAAGCGCAGCCTCTTCAGCTGATGCCAGCTGTACTGCTGGTGGCTGGTGCCACCGCAGACACCGCAGTGTATGGTGAGCCCCAAGCCGGTCCTGGGACGCAGGATTGTCTCACCCATCCGCTCCCCGCAGGCTCCGCAGCGAAGTTCTTGACGCTGCCGCCCGGAGAACAAAGGCACATCCAAGAGCTGCACTTTGCCACAGCGCTGACAGTACAGCGCCACCGAGCAAAGCGTATCAATAAGCATCCTTGTTCCTCCTCCCCTCAGAAACGGGCAACAGGATATGAATCTCCGTGGTCTTCCCTGAGCGGAGTCTTGCCTGTAAACCAAGCACCGGCTCATCTTCACTTCGGTGCCTTCTTTGCTTGATATTTCGCCAAGGAAACAACAAAATCCTTCTCACTTCTGACGGCTTCTGAATTAAATTTAACAAACTTACCGGACACCTTACGGTGTCCACACGCCCTTACATGAAATCTAAGCTCCCGCTGCGCCTTCGGCTTGCGCTCGCCAAGATTTCATAGTAAAAAGACGCAAGCCCTTTTGAGACTTGCGCCTTGAGTGCATTTTTAGTTTTCCAGAGAAGCCTTGACGAATTTGCTGAACAGCGGGTGCGGATTGTTGGGGCGGCTCTTGAGTTCCGGATGGAACTGGGCAGCCACGAACCAAGGATGGTCCTTCACTTCCACGATCTCTACCAGGCTGTCATCAGGCAGAGTACCGGCAATGACCAGGCCACGCTCGGTAAGGGCCTGACGGTACTCGTTGTTGAACTCATAGCGGTGACGGTGACGCTCGCTGATTTCCAGCTTGCCATAGGCTGCCTCGGTATGAGTGCCCGGGGTCACCTTGCAGGGATAAGCCCCCAGGCGCATGGTACCGCCCTTCTGCACGATGCCCTGCTGGGACTCCATGAGGTCAATGACCGGATGCTTGGTCTCGGGGTTGAACTCGGAGGAATGGGCATCCGTCATGCCACAGACGTGACGAGCGAACTCGATGACAGCGCACTGCATGCCCAGGCACAAGCCCAGGAAAGGAATCTTGTGCTCACGGGCGTACTGGATGGCCTTGATCTTGCCCTCCACGCCCCGGTCGCCGAAGCCGCCGGGCACCAGGATACCCTTGCAGCCCACAAAGACTTCGTCAAGGTCAGTCTCAGGGTCTTCGATCTTCTCGGCGCTGACCCAGTGAATCTTCACGGTGGCGTCATTGTCTATGGCACCGTGATGAAGGGCCTCGGTGACGGAGATATAGGCATCGGGCAGCTCCACATACTTGCCTACCACGGCAATCTTGACCTTCTTCTTGGGATTGTTGATCTTGTAGACCATCTTCTCCCAGCCTTCCATATTGGCAGGGCCGTAGTTCATGGCCAGCTTGTTCAGCACAATGCGGTCAAGGCCTTCCTCCTGCATCATGAGGGGTACTTCGTAAATGGTAGAAGCAGTGCGGTTCTCGATGACGGCCTCGGGGTCAACATCGCAGAACATGGCAATCTTGCGCTTCATGTCGGCAGGGATAGGCTTTTCCGTACGGCACACCAGGATATCCGGCTGGATGCCAATGCCCCGCAGTTCCTTGACACTGTGCTGGGTGGGCTTGGTCTTGAGCTCGCCAGCGGCGGAGATGTAGGGAAGCAGGGTCACATGGATGTAGAGCACATCATTCTTGCCCACTTCCTTCTTCACCTGGCGGATGGCCTCCAGGAAAGGCTGGCTCTCGATATCGCCCACGGTGCCGCCGATTTCCGTGATGACCACATCGGCCCCATCGGCATTGGCCACATCGTAAACCCGCTGCTTGATCTCATTGGTGATGTGTGGGATGACCTGCACAGTGGAGCCCAGATAGTCGCCGTTGCGCTCCTTGTTCAGCACGGACCAGTAGACCTTGCCCGTGGTGATATTGGAGTTCTTGGTGAGGTTAATGTCAATGAAGCGCTCATAGTGACCCAGATCCAGGTCCGTTTCGGCACCATCGTCCGTTACGAAAACCTCACCGTGCTGGTAAGGGCTCATGGTACCCGGATCAATGTTGATGTAGGGGTCGAACTTCTGGATGGTGACCTTGATGCCGCGGCTTTTCAGCAGACGGCCCAAAGATGCTGCCGTGATGCCTTTGCCCAGTGAGGAAACCACACCACCGGTGACGAAAATATACTTTGCCATTGGAAGCCTCCTATATAGAACTGTAAAAACTCAAGTGCACTATGAAAGGGACCTTCCCTTATTCCTGGATGCTCTCCAGCTTCTTCTTGCGAGCGCTGCTGGCCTTGGCTGCGGCCTTTGAACTGCTGGCAGCAGAGGAGGAGCTGCGCACATGGCGCTTCATCTCGGGGGGATTCCACTCGGTGAGGCCCCACTGCCCGTCACCTTCGTACTGGAAGCGGCTGTCCATGTTGATGAGAGTATAGACCTCGGAAATGGCTGCGGACAGGGACTGCACAGGCTTGCGCTTCTTGTCGATGACGTCCAGCACCAAATCCTTGTAGTACATGGTCTGGCCAGCCTGGGTGAGAACGTGGTAAGCTACATCCACTTCGGAACTGTTGACAAAATCCATCTAAAAAATCCTCCTAAAGTGATCTTGCGGTTTATTACATGTGCTCCGGTGCAGAAACGCCCAGGAGCCCCAGAGAATGCTTGATAACATGGGCAGTGACCGTCACCAACGCCAGGCGGGCCTCAGCCAGCGGCGCCTCTACGCCTACGATGCGGCACTTGTTGTAGAAGCTGTGGAAAAGGGCAGCCAGGTCATAGCTGTAGCGGGCAATGCGCTGGGGAGCGTAGTCAGCGGCAGCCTTCTCCACTTCCTCCGGATAGGACTCGATCTTCTTGATAAGGTCAATTTCACTTTCATCCGTGAGCAGTTCGAGGTTCACGCTGTCCGTGAGCTTCAGCCCCGTTTCCTCTGCCTGACGGAAGATGCTGCAGATGCGGGCATGGGCGTACTGGATATAGTACACGGGGTTGTCGTTGGACTTCTTCTTCGCCAGATCAAGGTCGAAATCAAGCTGGCTGTCCAGGGAGCGCATGAGGAAGAAGTAACGGGCGGCATCGGTGCCCACTTCCTCCATGAGCTCGTTCAAAGTCACGCTCTGGCCCGTGCGCTTGCTCATCTTCACCAGCTCGCCGCCACGGTAGAGAGCCACCATCTGCAAGAGCAGCACCGTGAGCTTTTCGGAGTCATGGCCCAGGGCATCCATGGCGGCCTTCACCCGGCACACGTAGCCGTGATGGTCGGCGCCCCAGATGTTGATGAGGCGGTCAAAGCCTCGCTCGTACTTGTTGTGATGGTAGGCGATATCTGCCGCCAGGTAGGTAGGCACGCCGTTGTCGCGGATGACCACCCTGTCCTTGTCGTCCCCATAGGCGGTGGACTTCAGCCAGAGCGCGCCGTCCTGCTCGTAGATATTGCCGTTGTCCTGCAGAATCTTCACGGCAGCCTGCACAGCCTCCGGGTGCAGGGTGCGCTCGCTGAACCACTTGTCGAAGGTCACCTGGAAGGCCTCCAGGTCTTCCTTCAGGGCAGCCAGCTTCTCAAGATAGGCCAGATCCTTGAAGATTTTCAGACGCTCTGCCTCCTCCATCTTCAGGTATTTGTCCCCGTCCTTCTTGATGATGCGCTCTGCCGTATCAATGATGTCTGCGCCGTGGTAGCCGTTCTCCGGGAACTCCACAGCCACGCCGAAATGCTCCAGATAGCGGGCATTGACGGAGAGGGCCAGATTATCCATCTGATTGCCTGCATCATTGATGTAATACTCGCTTTCCACGGGATATCCTGCCGCCCGGAGGATATTCACCAGGGCAGAACCTGCGGCAGCACCGCGGCCATGGCCCACATGCAGGGGGCCGGTGGGGTTGGCGCTGACGTACTCCACCTGAATCTTGGGGGCATCCTTCCGGGGCAGCTGGCCAAAGGCCTCCTCTGCCGCCAGGATTTTGGCAAAATCATCGTAGAGCACATTGCCCTTCAGATAGACATTGAGGAAGCCCGGCCCTGCAATCTGAGTGTGGTCCAGCCAGCTGCTATTCCCATTCTCCAGCCGCTCGGCAATGGCCTCGGCAATCTGCCTGGGTGCCTTATGGAACACTCTGGCGGACTGCATGGCAATGTTGGTGGCAAAGTCGCCGTACTCCTTCTGGGGGGGCACCTCCAGATTGATTTCCGGCAGCTCGCCTTCCGGCAGGGCGCCATCAGCGATGGCCTGCTGGGCAGCCCTTCTGATAGCTTCACACAAGAGATCCTTGATTTCCAAAATAAATCCCCCTAAAACTTCATTACATTAAGGTTAATATCAATCAATTTGCGCAACCTCGATGAAGAGGCTGTTCTGGCTTTGGTGGATGCCCTCCACCGCCAGGCTATATTCCACCGTGAGTGTCTTGATATCTGCAGAAAGATCCATGCCCAAAAATTCCGTGCGCACTGTCAGATTCAAAAGCCCTATGGGCGTGCGGTAGGGGCTGCGGCTTTCACGGCGGGGCACGAACTCCAAGGTCTGCTCCACAGCACCATGCCGCAAGAGGGTGAGCTTTTCCTCATCGAACTTCAGGGTGGTGGAAACCTTCCCCACCTCAGAGAGCCCCTCTTCCTCATAGAGGACGTAGTGCTTGCCCCCCCGGAAAATATAGCGTCCCCTGGCCTCCGTCCGAATGGTGTTTTCCTCCCCCTCAGGAGTTTTCTGCACCCCTCTGACCTTCACCAGCACCGGGTTCATTTCCTTCATTAAAGGCCCCCTCTCCTGCAAACAATACTGTTCCTTATTATAGCTTATGAAAGCCTGCTTGCCAACAAAAAATATCAATAATTTTTCACGGCCTGAAATCGCCAGCAGTTGACATCCTCCTCCCCTTTGCTAAAATAAAAGTAAGAAAATTCTTATGAAGGAGGCGCATCACATGAAGCAGCATTATGTCATGCCCGTAGGCGTTGATGATTTCAAAAAAAATGAAAATATCCCTATATGTGCCCAACCGACATATACAGGGATATTTTTATTCTGCTACCTATCACGAGCCTAAAATCGGTTTAGAGCACAAACAAGTTCTCTTGGTGCTCTAAACCTATTTGCCATAACCAGAAAACGGCCTGGCCAGGAAATAATCATCACATGCAAGTCCTTTTTACGACAATTTTCTATCATGCACTTGAAATTTTTTTGCCAGCTCCATCAGAATCTCCTTATGCTCCGAGCTGATACTTCTATAAATGTGAACCAGCTTCTGCTCGTCCTGGTGAAGTTCTTCCTTGTCACCGGAGCACTCAGCCCCCAACAGCCAGGACAGGCTAACGTTCTCTATGCTGGCGATACGGACCAGGCCGTCTGTATCAGGCTGCCCGGATCCCCGCAGCCAACCTAGCAGAGCATTCCTGGTCACACCGAAGCAGCCGGCATACTCAGCCTGTGTCAATTTCCGATTTCGGCCTTTAGCCCGCTGCCACAATTCGTTTATCCGTTCATGAAACTTATTCTTCCAAATCATAACGCATTTCCCTGGCCTTCTTCCACCGCTTCACCAATCTGGCAGCCAGATTCACCGAAGCCTTGATACCGAACTTCTCCCCCAGCATTTCTGCCACTTGACGATTGGTATGATAGCCACCCTTATCAAGCTCGGCAAAAACCTCGTCCTCTATCCCCTCAGTCTTCCGTTTCCTGCCAGAGCCGGGCTTTATATTGAAAATATCCGCCGTGGCCTCCTGCTCCTCCATCTGCTTGCGGAGGGCGTGGACGCTGCGAATACAAAGTCCCGTCAGCCTGGTGACATCCTCATTGGCAAGGCCAGCTGCTATCAGGAGGGAGCTGGCGACACGCTTGGAGATGGTTTCCGGCATCATGGTCTCAAAAAATTCCCGAGCAGCAGGAACCCATGAGTCAAATTCGCCTGTATAAGAGTATTCAGTTTTGCGAAGCCCTGAACTTTTTCCATCTGTGCCCATATATTACTCCTGTTCGTTTTGCAAAAAACCTTTAATGTTCATCAGCATCGGATCAAGCACATTTTAGAACATTATTTCTTTACCTTTCTTACTATGCTATAATGCAAGATAGAAATGATGATGCCAATGAGCATATTCAACTCCGGCCTCAATCCAAAGTACCTATAGGCCATCAAAAAGTTCCGCCTCATCGACTCTAGAGAGGTTGCAAAGGCACCAAGTTCATAGATTTCCCAGAGGTCTGTGACATCTTCATCACCGAAAACCGATTTCTTCCAGCACGAACCTAAGGGGGTAAATGCCGTGTGCAAAATCATGCAAGAACTAATGACCGAAGAGCGCATCGATTGGCGCAACTAGGGTATCGATGAGGCCAATACTCGTATGGCACGTGAAATGCTACGTGACAATGAACCTATGGACAAAATCGTAAAATACTCTCATCTGCCCCGGGAACGCATTGAAGAACTGGCTCAGCAGATACGCTGAGACTTATCAAGACAAAGTTGCCTGCACACCTGCAGGTAACTTTGTCTTTTTTGGCCTTTCACTGTTTATTGTGGTTAGGGCTTGAAGCCCACCCCGAAATCTAATAGAAT
>JAGBLH010000146.1 GCA_017635515.1 Selenomonas sp. | reverse complement strand
TGGATTGGCCGCAAGCGCCTCAAGGCCACGGACGGCTTCCTGAAGCCCGTCAACTTCGCCGCCGTATCCTCCGGCACCGCTGCCCTCAACGTGGCCTCCGGCTTTGCCTTCGGCTGCGTGCTGGTGGCCATGCCGGGCTTCGGCCCCATCAAGGATGCCCTGCTGGGCCTTTCTGACTCCAGCGGCCCCCTGCTGTCTGCCGTGCTGGCCACCAACATCATGTGCGGCATCACCGGCTCTGCCTCCGGCGGTCTCACCATCGCCCTCTCCGCCTTTGGCGAGCAGTGGGCCCAGGCAGCCGTCACCCAGGGCATTCCCCTGGAGGTGATGCACCGCATCGTGGCCATTGCCTCTGTGGGCATCGACCCGGTGCCACACTGCGGCGCCCTGGTGACCCTGCTGGCCATCTGCGGCCTCACCCACAAGCAGTCCTACTTCGACATCGTGGTGCTGCTTTTCATGAAGTTCACCGTGCCTTTCCTGTGCATAGCATTCTATATGCTGACAGGCATTGTCTGAGATAAAAGAAGATGTATGAGCAAACACACCCCAGAAAGGATTGATTCCTATGGATAACGAAACTCTGCTCCGCAGGATGGAAGCCTTTGACCCGGAGCTTTCGGATCTTTTGCTTTCTGCTCTGGACCGCCAGTGCTCCACCCTGTCCCTGATACCAACCGCCAACGCCGTGTCCCCCTTCTCTGCCTATCTGAAGGGCAGCGTCCTGGGCAATGACTTCATGGACCATCACGCCATCGAGCGCCGCAGCCGTCTGGAAAAGATGGCCTGCCAGCGGGCAAAGCAGCTCTTTCGCAGCGGCCATGCCATCGTCCGCATCGGCAACCCTGTGGCAGCTGCCCGCGTAGTCTTCTACGCCCTGGCCCAGCCGGACAGCACCATCCTCTCCTTCAACCTGCGCAAGCAGGAACACTGCACAGGTGACTGGATGACCTACAACTTCGTGAAATTCAGCCTAGAGCCTGATACCCTCACTATCGACTATGAGAAGGTGCGGCAGCTGGCCCTCAGCCACAAGCCCCGCATCATCATCTACTCCCCGGTGAACTACCCTCAAAATGCGGAATATGAAAAGTTCCGCAAGATTGCCGATGAAGCCGGCTCCTACCTCTGGGTGGATATCGGACAGAATGCCGGCCTGGTAGCCACTGGGCTGGTGCCGTCCCCTGTGCCCTATGCCGATGTGGTGACCTTCGGTGCCAGCGATGCCCTCCACGGCCCCCAGAACGGCATCATCCTCTCCACCGCCCAGCTGGCTCCCACACTTGACCAGGCGGTCATCGACACAGGCCACGTTTCCCTGAAGAAAAACGTGCTGGCCGCCCTGGCCATCACCTTCCAGGAAGCCGCCGCCGAGGAATTCACCGCCTACTGCGAGCAGACCCTCAAGAACGCCAGGGCTCTGGAAAAGGGCCTGCGGGAGGCAGGGGTAAGCACCCTCTGCGGCCCCACGGCCAACCATCTGGTGCTGGCCCAGCTCCGGGAGGGCATTGACGGCGATAGGCTCACGGACAATCTGGCCGTGGCGGGCCTCATGGTGAAGCCCGAACAGCTTCTCACCTCCAGCGACCTCAGCTTCCCGGTGCTGCGCCTCTCCAGCCTTGACCCCACCACCCGCTCCCTGAAGGAAAAGGATATGATCAAGGTGGGCACCGCCCTTGGAAACTTCATCAACTCCGGCCAGAAGGAAAGCGATATCTCCGAAATGGCCAAGACCATCAAGAAGATCATTGACGGGCGCCCCCTCTTCTCCGAAGAATGGCTCCCGGATGCAGAAGCAGACGACAGCCAGCCGGATCTGATGGAAAAGATGATCTACTGGAATATCTGATTTATGGCCTGCTTTCGCATGGCAAGAAAAAATCCCTGACAGGATAATTCCTGTCAGGGATTTTTCTTGCCTCACTTCTGCCACCTGCAAGCCCTGGCCTCCACCAGGTCGATGATGCCAAAGAGGCACAGGCCGATGAGGCTAAGCACCACGATGCCCGCGTACATGTCCAGGTAGTTCACCCTGAGCCAGGCATCCATGATGTAGTAGCCCATGCCGTACTGGGTGCCGAAGGTTTCCGTGAAGAAGAGCACAGAAATGGCGGTGGCCATGGCCACACGGACGGCGGTGATGAATTTCGGCAGGGAGGCGGGGAAGATGACCTCCACCAGGATCTGCCGAAACTTTGCCCCCAAGGAATACATGGGGTAATAAGTTTCCTCCGGGATGGCCTTGATGCCATCGCGCACGGCTACGATCACCTGAAAGACGATGATGAGAAAAATCATGATGATCTTCGACAGTTCCCCCACTCCTGCCAGCAGCATGAGAATGGGCAGGAGGGCAATCTTGGGAATGGGGTAAGTGAGGTACACCAGCGGGGCCAGATACTTGTCCGCCTTCTGGAAATAGCCCATGAGGCACCCCAGGGGATAGCCAACCAGCACCGCCAGGAAAAGCCCCGCCCCTATGCGCCAGAGGCTGTAGAGGGCATGGATGGCAATATCTCCCGCAAAGACGCTCAGGAGTCGCACAAAGACCTTCTCAGGCACAGGCACGATGGGCTTGTGCATGAGCAGGGCGATGGCCTGCCAGAGGACGAGAAGGAAGATGGCCCCCAGGAAGTAAGCAAAAAGCACCCCGCGGGTACGCCTGAAATTCATAGCCCCTCACCTCCCCTGCCAGGCTGCTGGGGCTTCAGCTTTTGCCTGAGCTGCCGCCCCAGCTGGAAGAAACGCTCGTCACTGCGGCGCAGGGGCGTGTCCCCGGCAGGATTGTCCAATAGCTCAGAAATCTTGCCATCCCCGCCCATCACCGCAATCTGCCCGCCCAGGTAAAGGGCTTCCTCCACATAGTGGGTCACCAGAATGGTGGTGATGGACTCCTGCTGCCAAAGCTCACGGAACACGTCCTGCATTTCCTCCCGGGTGATGGCATCAAGGGCGGAGAAAGGCTCATCCATCAGCAGGATGTCCGGCTGCAGGAGGAACACGCGGGCCAGGCTCACCCGCTGCTGCTGCCCCCCGGAAAGTTCATGGGGATAGCGCTCCAGAAGCCCCTCCAGGCCCAGGCGGGAGGCGAGTTCCTTCAGCCTTTCCTCATCTGACTCCTGCCAAAGCCCCATGACCTTGCGGCCCAGGCGGATATTCTCCGCCACGGTGCGCCAGGGCAAAAGGCCGTAGCTCTGGGGCATGAAGCCGATGGTCATGCTCCTGGTATCCAAGGGCCTGCCACCTACCGTCACTTGGCCTTTATAGTCCTTTATCAGCCCTGCCGCCACCTTCAGCATGGTGGACTTGCCGCAGCCTGAAGGCCCTATGACAGCACAAACCGTCCCCGAAGGGACGGCAAGGCTGACATCTGACAGAACCGGCAGATTCTCTGTATTCTTTTGATAGCTGACTGTCAAATGCTCAATATTTATCGCTGACATAATTTCACGCTGTCTTACTTAAACATATCAACTACAATATCACCGTAAGTGTAGCTGTCTTTCACCAGGCCCTTGTCATTGAGCCATTTGATGCAGTCCACCACATCGCTTTCCTTGGGCAGGGCCGCTTCGTGATACTTGGGCAGTTTCAGCGCTTCTTTGGCCACCGGCGGGAAACCTCCCTTTTCAATCACCAGGTCCATGTACTCCTCGCGGGGGGTGTTGTTGAGATAGGCTACGGCCTTGTTGTAGGCGCGGTAGAGGGCCTTGATCTCATCGTTCTTGTCCTTCACAGCCTCGCCAGTGAACATGATGACGCCGGGATTGATGCCCAGCTCATCGGAACCGGTGATATGACGGCAGCCGTTGTGCACGGCAATGCTGGCCATAGGCTCAGGCAGGGTGGCAGCGGAGAGCTTGCCGTTCTGGAGCATTTCCAGGCGGGTGGGGATCTGGGGAATGATGACCTTGTTGATGCTCTCCCCGTCCATGCCCTCTTTGGCCAGGATCTGGTCAGTCACATACTCGATGATGGTGTTGCGGGAAACGGACACATCCTTGCCAGCCAGTTCCTTGACGCTCTGGGCGGACTCGCTGGAGCTGGCAATCAGCTTGTAGCTGCCATCGGTGAAGGAGGTGACCTTCACATCAAAGCCGCCGGATTTGGCGAAGGCCACCGCCAGCATATCCGAGATGGCGCCGTCCAGATTGCCGCTCTGCAGGGCAGAGTCGCGGTCCATGGCGCTCTTGTACTGCTGGATATCCACCTTGAGGCCTTCCTCGTCAAAATAGCCCTTCTCCCTGGCAATGATGAAAGGCAGGGAATCCGTGTCCGGCATCAGGCCGACGGCCAAGGGCTTGAGCGCCTTGGCCTCCTTCTTCTCGCTGGCCTGCTGGCCGCACCCGGACAGGAAAACTGCCAGCGTCATAACCAAAGCCGCTAACTTGAACCACTTTTTCTTCAAAATCTTCACCTTCATTTATTTATTTGTTTATCACCCAGCAGTTTCTGGAGCATATCCGCCCCCTGCTGCACGTAATAAATCACCTGGTCAATGGTGCCCCGATTCTCCTCGTAGGCACTCTGCACCTTGCTGCGGAGCCCTTCGGCCTCCCGCTTCATGGCCTGCACATCATCTATGCGCTGGTCAAGGTCTTCCAGCATAGCCTGAGCCTGGGCGATGGACTGCTTCACGGAAGCTGCCTCATCATCCAGCTGGGCGCTCTGGCGCTTGTTTTCCTCCAGCGCTTCCTTGCGCTCTTTCTCCTTGCCGGTCATGCGGTCAAGAAGCCTGCCCAGGCCAGGTTTCTGGGTTTCCTCCATCAGCTGGTCATTCTTTCCCTGCAGGTGGGCACTTTTTTCCGCCACCTCCTGGCGGCGCTCTTCCAGTGCCTGCTTCTGGCGGGCGAGACGCTCCCGCTCTTCTTTGAGGTCAGCCTCCTGCTGCCGTAGCTTCTGCTCCCGGCTCAGGAGCTGTGCCTCCTGCTGCTGGCGGGCCTGCTCCTTCTCAGCTGACTTGTCCTGGGACCAGCCAGCTAAAGCAAAGCCCAGGGTCAGGGCCAGAAGGAAGCCCGCCAGAAGCAGCAGGAATTTCTTCCCGCCGGAAGACAGCAGGCCCTTGGACTTCTCTTGCTTTTCCCGGCGGGGCGGGGGGCTGATTTCCCTCTCCAGTTCCCGCACGCCCTCTGAGCGGCCCAGAGTCCTTTCCCCATGCTTGGGAAAGGGAGGCTGTATCTCTCCCGTATCCTCAGAGATAGGCGGCAGGGACTGGGTATCTTCCAATTTCCCTGGTGCCTGGGGGCTCAGGTACTGGGTCTTTTCCAAATCTTGATTGTCTCTTCTTGCCATAGATGCTTATTCCTTTGACTGTGCCCTTTCCTCCTGCTCCAGCATGGCAGCATGCTCCTTCTGCATGGTTTCGCAGAGGCGGCGCAGGGTCCAAAGGGTATTGAAGGGAGTCACCACGGACTTGAACTTCACCTGGGGCACGCCGCCCTCCTTCAGGGCCAGCAGCACCTGATCCAGGCGCTTGTTGCGGATATTCTGCATGACCATGACCTCATGGGGGAAGACAAAGCCGTCATCATCCGCAGAGGAAGCGGCCTTGAACCCCTTCACCCCCAGCAGGAAGCCCACCTTCTCGCGCCAGGCTTCCTCCGGCAGCACCTTGGTCTTGATATTCATGCGATGCAGGATTTTCTGTATTTTTTCCAGCTTTTCCATGTCCAGAAAACCGTAAAGCAGGACTTGCTCTTGTTTGCTCATGTCGGCACCTCAGCGCAGGCCACGCATCAGGAGATAGGTCACCAGTTCGTCCAAGGTGACCTCCTCCTCCAGACGGCGCTCCTCCAGAGCCTTCCTCAGGCTCTTGGGAATGCGCACGGAAAGAGCAGGCTCTTCCGCCTTGGAGGGCTTGGCCTCTTTGGCTGCCTTGGCGGGTGACTCCTTGGCACTCTTGGCGGCAGTTTCCTTCACGGCCTTCTCCTTGGGTGCCTTGGCCGGCTTCTCCTTGGCCGCCTTTTCTTTGGCTATTTTCTCCTTGGCTGCCTTTTCCTTCACAGACTTTTCCTTGGCGGGCTGCTCTTTGGCGGCCTTGGCCTTGGCTGTCTTTTCCTGGGCCTTGCTGCCCTTGGCTTTTTCCTGGGCAGGCTCTGGGGCCTCGGCATTCTTGCTCTTCTTCACATCTTCCGCCGGCGGATAGACAAAAAACTCATTGTAGGCGCTCCTGAGGCTCTCGCTGGCCTGCTTGGTGCCTACCCCGATGATATAGGAGGGGGTATCCACATTCAGGGACTGGGCAATGCTCACGAAGTCCGTGTCCGTGGTGACGATGAAGAACTTCCGCACCCCCTCCTGGTAGAGAATCTGGGCAGAGTCGTAAAGGGCAGAATCAAGGGAGTTCTTGCCAAAGAAAGTCCTGCTGATCTGCCGGAAGGTGAACCCAGGCCTGCGCATGAGCTTCTCCCAGCGCTTCTGCTCCGGGCGGGCATCCCAGTCAGACACCACGATGATGCGGCAGGGCTGGTAACGCTCCGCCTTCTCCAGAGTGAAATTCAGCATTTCAAAGGGCGAATTTTCTATATCATATAATATTGCAACGGTATCGTTGCTGGACTCCAGTGTCATGCCATTCTTCCTTTATCAAGATATTCTACTGCTCGCCTTCCACAGGCGCCCCCACCCGGCGGGCCAGGAACTTCTCCTCCTGCTCCAGGGTCTTGGCCTGCTTGAGCTGGCGGTCAGCCTCCCTGATGGTGGTGGCCTTCTTGTCAGTCATCCAGGCGCTGTAGCCTGCGGCATAAGCAATGTGCAGGTCGCAGATTTTCAGCCGCAGCTTGTGCAGGGTCTGGGCCGAAGCAGGCACCGTGACAGCCTCCAGCTCGGCCTTGCGTTGCTGCCAGTCAGCCTTGATGGTATTTTCCATGAAGTTCTTCAAGGCCTTGCGGGTCTCGTCGCTGCCCAGGGTGCCACGGGAGAGCAGGCTGTTGAACTGCTCCTGGGCCTGCATCATGGCTGTATCATGGCGGGAGATGATCTCTGCCGTAGTGTCAGCATACTGGATGAGCTGGGCCCGGCGTGCCTTGGTGATGAACAGCACGAACTCGTGGAAGTTGCCCACTTCCGTCACCCGCCAGGTACCGTCCGCCTGCTCGGTGAACTGCACATCCAGCACGAACTCCTCATTGGCCTCCTGCTGGAAGATACGCACCTTGGCAATGGCGGTGCCCGCCTCCTTGTCCTTGGCCATGCTGTCCACCTTGCGGAAGCTGGACTCGCAGAGGCCGGACTTCTCCAGGACCTGGGCTGCCTCAAAGCCCTGATTGCTGCCCTCCTCGGCCTCCTCGCCCCAAGAGCCGGTGGTCACATACTGCTCCACCGCCTGCTTGAAGCTGGTGATAAGGGGGGCTTTCAGCATCTGGGTGAAGTTGCCCACGGTGAACTTGGCCTCTGAGGACAGGGGCTGCTCGGCATCCATGAGCCCTTCCATCAGGTCATCATAGGACTTGTCCAGCAGGGCATCCATATCCACATAGCGCCCAAAGGTATCCTTGTCATGCTCCTCCAAAGCCTGCTCTATCTTCTGCATGGCATAGTCAGGCGTCTTGGTATAGACCTGAAAATACCAGTAGCCGCTGCCCAGAGCCAGCAGCAGCAGCAAAGCCAGCAGCAAATATAATTTCATCCGCAATGAATGTCCCACGGCGGTATCCCTCCCAAATAGAGACTCGGTAAGCCCACGTACTGTTTAGTATAGCATATTTTGGAAAGTTGTGAAGGGCTTGCGGACAAAAACCGTCTGCCCCAGACAAACAAAAAGTGCATGCCGCCAAACCAGAAAAGGCGTGCAGCATGCAATCTTTGCACATATTCAGTTGGGGTCGATGCGTTTCTCCACAGCTTGTTCCAACAAGCTGTCGCGCCTTGCCTTGGAGGCGGCGAAATAGTCGTGGATGGCCTGACGGTCGCGGCTATCGATGGCTGCGATGACCTCGCCCAGGATGGACTGGAGATCCCGCAGGTGGCCCGCGATGGCCTCGCCGTTGGTCATGCAGATGTCCGCCCACATGTCCGCGTTAGAAGAGGCGATGCGGGTGGTGTCCTTGAAGCCGCCGCCGATGAGCTTGATGCAGGATTCCAAATCGTCCCCGCTGCGGTTCAGGAGTGTCACCAGGGCTGCCGCCGTCACATGGGGCACATGGCTGATGACGGAGGCGCAGCGGTCATGCTTCCTGATATCAAGGGTGGTGAAGTTGGCCCCGGTGTGCCTGAGCACCGACATGAGCTTCTCATGGGCTGCCTCAGGCGCGCCCGTATCCTCCACTATCACATAGGCCTTGCCCTGAAAAAGGTCGGCCTTGGCGGCGGTGACGCCGCTTTTCTCCCGGCCCGTCATGGGATGGCCCGCGATGTAGTAGATATCCTCTGGCAGGATGCCCTGCAGCTGCTGCCAGATATACTGCTTGGTGCTGCCCGCATCGGTGATGATGGCACCTGGCTTCAGATAGGGCAGGAGCTTTTTCACCATGGGCACGATCTGCAGCACAGGCGGGCTCAGGAAGACGATATCCGCCTCGGACACCACCTTCTCTATATCGCTGTCCGCAAAGTCCACCGCCCCCAGCTCCACGGCTTTCTCCATAGAAGCCTGGGTGCGGCAAAGGCCTGTGAGGTAGATCCCCTTCCCCATAGCCTGCTTCAGGCACAGCCCCAGGGAGCCGCCAATCAGGCCCACGCCGATGATGGCCAGGCGCACAGGCTCTGCCTGGCTCATAGGGTTCTCCCCATGACGGCAGCAATCTTGCCCAGGTCGGACATGAGGAGATTGAAATTCTTCGGGGTCAGGCTCTGGTCACCATCGGAGAGAGCCACCTCAGGATGGGGATGGACTTCGATGATCAGACCATCTGCCCCGGCAGCCACGGCAGCCCTGGCCATGGGCTGCACCATCTGCCAGCGGCCCGTGCCGTGGCTGGGATCCACGATGATGGGCAGGTGGGAGAGTTCCTTCACCGCCGCCACGGCGCTGAGGTCGAGGGTGTTGCGGGTATAGGTCTCATAGGTGCGGATGCCGCGCTCGCAGAAAATGATGTTTCCATTGCCACCGGCGGCAATGTACTCGGCAGCGTTGAGCCACTCGCTGATGGTGGCGGAAAGGCCTCGCTTGAGCATGACGGGCTTTTTGGCCTTGCCCAGGGCCTTCAGCAGCTGGAAGTTCTGCATATTGCGGGCACCTACCTGATAGACATCAGCGTAATTGCCCACCAGCTCGATATCGTCCTTGTCCACGATTTCCGTGACCACCTTGAGGCCATTCTCATCAGCTACCTGGCGCAGGAGCTTCAGGCCGTCCTCGGCCAGACCCTGGAAGTCATAGGGGCTGGTGCGGGGCTTGAAGGCACCGCCGCGCAGGAACTGGGCGCCACCGGCCTTGACGGCCTGGGCTGCCTCGCGCAGTTGCTCCAGGCTCTCCACGGAGCAGGGGCCGGCCATGACCACCAGCTGCTCGCCCCCCACCTTCACGCCATCCACGTCCACCACGGAATTTTCCGGGTGGAACTCGCGGCTCACCAGCTTGTACTTCTCCGTGATGCGCACGGTCTTTTCCACGCCGGGGAGCATATTCATCTCCAGATTGCCGATGACCTTCTTGTCGCCGATAACGCCGACAATGGTGCGCTCTGCACCGACGGAAAGGTGAGCCTGCAAGCCCATGGAATTCAATTTATTTTCCACCTTGGTTATATCTTCTTTGGTTGCACTGGGGCTCATTACGATAATCATCTAATTCCTCCTGCTCCTATAAGTCATTGTTGCGCTTTCGTGCCCGCCTCCCTCATGAGGGCGATTTCATCGCAGTTGGGGAACTTGGGGCAGTCTATGCATTCCTTCCACACCTTGTGTGGCAGCTCTTCCTTGGTGATGATCCTGAAGCCCAGGGTCTGGAAAAACCCCGGCTTGTAGGTGAGGGTGAAATACTGCTCAATGCCCAGCTCATCACCTTCAGCCATCAGGCGGCGGACAATCTCCCCGCCGATGCCCCGGCGGATGTAGACGGGGTCAACGGCCATGGTGCGCACCTCGGCCAGCTTGTCCCAGATGATGTGCAGGCCGCCCACACCTGCCAGGCGGCCCCCCTTCTCCTCATCAATAGCCACCACCATGTCGCGGAGGGTCTCATAGAGGGTATTGCGGGAACGGGCCAGCATGACCCCGTCCTCCGCATAGTGGTTCACCAGTTCATAGATAGGCTCTATATCGTCAAAAACAGCTTTCCTGTATTCCATGCAATTCACTTCCTGGCCCCTGCGGGGCCTTCCTTATTTTCTTGTCTGCCCGGGAGCAGCGCTGGGGCACACCTCCGACAGAGGGCAGTCAGCGCAGAGGGGATTTCTAGCCCTGCAGAGCTTCCTGCCGTGCCAGATCAGCCAGTGATGGGCCGCCGACCACTTCTCCTTGGGTATGGCCTTCTGCAGGCCATTTTCCACCTCCAGCGGCGTAGTGCCCACAGCCAGCTTCAGCCGGTTGGCCACCCGGAAGACATGGGTATCCACCGCGATGGCCGGGTAGTCAAAGGCCACGCTCATGACCACATTGGCAGTCTTCCTGCCCACTCCCGGCAGTTCCTGCAGGGCCTCGAAGTCCTCCGGCACCTGCCCGCCATACTTCTGCAAGAGCAGCTGGCAGGCCGCCAGAATGTTCTTCGCCTTGTTGCGGAAAAGCCCGCAGTCCTTGATTTCCTGCTCCAGCTGCCCCAGCCCCAGCTCCACGATGGCTGCGGGGGTGGGCGCCTTGGCAAAGAGCCTTTCCGTCACCACATTCACCCGCACGTCCGTACACTGGGCGGACAGGATCACGGCGATGAGAAGCTCAAAGGGATTGCGGAACTTCAGGGCAGGCTTCACGCCCCGGTAGGTTTCCTCCAAAATGGCAATCTGCTGCTCACGGACTGCCTTGGTCATCCGCATCTCAGTTGGTCAGGCTCCTGACCGGCGCAGGGATGCGCCCGCCACGGGCCACGAAGGCGGAGGAGCTGTACTGGTTCCTGACGGGCACGATGGGGCAGTAGCCCAGCAGGCCGCCGAACTCCACCATGTCTCCTACCTTCTTGCCCGGCACGGGAATCACCCGCACGGCTGTGGTCTTGTTGTTGATCATGCCGATGGCAGCTTCATCGGCGATGATGCCGGAGATGGTGGCAGCGGAGGTATCCCCCTCCACGGCAATCATGTCAAGGCCCACGGAGCAGACGCAGGTCATGGCTTCCAGCTTCTCAATGGACAGGCTGCCCTGCTGCACAGCAGCAATCATGCCCTCGTCCTCGCTGACGGGGATGAAGGCACCGGAAAGGCCCCCCACATGGGAGCTGGCCATGAGGCCGCCCTTCTTCACCGCATCGTTGAGCATGGCCAGAGCCGCCGTGGTGCCGGGAGCGCCGCAGGCCTCCAGGCCCATTTCCTCCAGGATGCGGGCCACGCTGTCACCCACGGCAGGAGTCGGAGCCAGGGACAGGTCGATGATGCCGAAGGGCACCCCCAGACGCCTGGAAGCCTCCCTGGCCACCAGTTGTCCCACCCTGGTGATCTTGAAGGCGGTCTTCTTGATGGTCTCCGCAATCTCCGTGCAGTCAGCCCCCTTGAGATCCTCCAAGGCGTGCTTCACCACGCCGGGGCCGCTGACCCCCACGTTGATGACCCGGTCACCCTCGGACACCCCGTGGAAGGCACCTGCCATGAAGGGATTGTCCCCGGGAGCGTTGCAGAAAATCACCAGCTTGGCGCAGCCCAGCGCCTGGCTGTCACGGGTGAGCTCGGCTGTGCGCTTCACCACTTCGCCCATTTCCCGCACGCAGTCCATGTTGATGCCCGCCTTGGTGGAGCCAAGGTTCACAGAGGAGCACACAATATCCGTAGACGCCAGGGCCTGGGGGATGCTCTCGATGAGCACCCTGTCCCCGTGGGTATAGCCCTTTTCCACCAGCGCGGAGAAGCCGCCGATGAAGTTCACGCCCACGGCCTTGCCCGCTTTGTCCATGGCCTCGGCCACAGGCACGAAGCTGTCCGTCTGGCAGGCATCAGCCGCAATGGCGATGGGGGTCACGGAAATGCGCTTGTGGATGATGGGAATGCCGTACTCCGCCTCGATGTCCTCACCTGTCTTCACCAGAAACTCTGCGGACTTGGTGATCTTGTCGTAGATGTTCTGGCAGAACTTCTCCAGGCTGGGGTGGGCACAGTCACGCAGGGAAATGCCCATGGTGATGGTGCGCACATCCAGCTTGTTCTCGGTGATCATGCGGTTGGTTTCTAAAATATCATCTATAGTGATCAATGGTCCTGGTCCTCCCAAACAAATGAACTCGAATCAGACATTGTGCATGACATTGAAGATGTCCTGATGCTGGGCCCTGATCTCCAGGCCCATTTCCTGGCCCTTCTCCTTCAGTACCTTCTGCAGATCCACCAGGCTCATGCGGGCGTCCTCGCCCATCTCGGCCCTCATGACCATGTTGAAATAGCCGTCCATGATGTTCTGGTTGATATTGAGGATATTGACATTATTCTCCGCCAGCACCTGGCTCACCATGGCGATAATGCCGACCCTGTCCTTGCCTACAATAGTAACTACCAGTTTCATTTACACATCTCTCCCCATAGATAATAAAACGACTTTACCAATGTAAACTCTTTGGCAACACAGCTAAACAAAAATTCTATCACATATTATAACAAGGGTTATACCAAAAACCAATAGTCTGACTGCAATTCTGTTTGGTTATGGTATGGGAAAAGAATCACGTTCTGGTTGACAAAGACCAAATTAGTACCTATAATACAGTTGTGATGTAAATTTAAGAAAAGTCGCTGTAACCCTATATTCCACGCGGTCTTGCGCCGCCGAGCAAAGTCCTTTTTCTTCAATTTTCGTCAGTTTTATCTATAATTCACATTTATAGAATGATAGTATGAGGAGAGTGTTATTTATGGCAAAGAATCCGGTCAAGATCACAGAAACGGTTCTCCGTGACGGCCATCAGTCCCTGGTAGCCACCCGCATGCGCATCGGAGACATGCTGCCCCAGCTTGAGGCCCTGGACAAGATTGGCTACAACGCCCTGGAAGCCTGGGGCGGCGCTACCTTCGATACCTGCCTCCGTTTCTTGGATGAAGACCC
The DNA here is from genome assembly GCA_017635515.1 of Selenomonas sp. Classification (GTDB taxonomy): domain Bacteria; phylum Bacillota; class Negativicutes; order Selenomonadales; family Selenomonadaceae; genus Selenomonas_B. Next base: position 4,767 of record JAGBLH010000146.1, on the reverse strand, counting down.
CTGGGAGCGCCTGGATACCCTGAAAGCCAACCTGAAGACTCCCATCCAGATGCTCCTGCGCGGCCAGAACCTCCTCGGCTATAACCACTATTCCAACGATGTGGTGGAGAAATTCGTGCAGGCTGCTTCCCGCCACGGCATCGGCGTGTTCCGCATCTTCGACGCCCTAAACGATGTGCGCAACCTCAAAGTTGCCATCAAGGCTGCTCTTGCCTGCCCCGAGAAGCCCCATGTCCAGGGCTGCCTGGTCTACACCATCAGCCCGGTGCACACCAATGAGAAATTCGTGGAGCTGGCCAAAGAGCTGGAGGAAATGGGGTGCCATTCCGTCTGCATCAAGGATATGTCCGGCCTCCTGAAGCCCTATGTGGCAGAGGATCTGGTGAAGAAGCTGAAAGAAGCTCTCTCCATCCCCGTTGAGCTCCACACCCACTGCACCTCCGGCTTCGGCCATGCCACTTATCTGAAGGCCGTAGAAGCTGGCGTGGACATCATCGACTGCGCCCTGGCTCCCTTCTCCAGCGACACCTCCCAGCCCTGCACTGAGACCATGGTAGCTGCCCTGGAGGGCACCGACCGCGACACGGGCCTTGACCGTCAGGCCATGACCCCCATCTCCCAGCACTTCCTCTCCGTGAAGAAGCGCGTCATCGATGAGTTCAAGCTCAAGGGCTACTTCGATGTGAACCCCAACGTGCTGGACTTCCAGATCCCCGGCGGCATGCTTTCCAACCTGGCTAACCAGCTCAAGGAAAATGGCATGGAGGACAAATACCAGGATCTCTTGGATGAAATGCCCCGCGTCCGCAAGGATCTCGGCTATCCGCCCCTCGTCACCCCGTCTTCCCAGATTGTGGGCACCATGGCTACCTTCAATGTCATGAGCGGCGAGCGCTACAAGATGGTGCCGAAGGAATTCAAGGATCTGGCTCGCGGCAAGTTCGGCCGCACCCCTGTGGCCATCGACCGCGAATTCCTCACCAAGACCTTAGGGATAGCTCCCGAGGACATCATCGAGGACTGCTCCGTGGAAGATGCCAAGGCCGAGACCTTCGAGGAATTCAAGGCCGAGCTCGTCGAGAAGGGCTTCCTGAACCCCACCGACGAAGACGTCCTCTCCTACGCCCTGTTCCCCCAGGTGGCAGAGGAATTCTTCCAGAAGCACTACCAGAAGGTCACCGCTTACAAGCGTTAAGCAAACCTCATGCAGATACGGCAAAGGCTGCCGGACAGACGTCCGGCGGCCTTTTTGGCTATCAGGTGGCAGCCTTTCTCCTGCCTTGACACCCTTTAGTATCTTAAATTATAATTGGTATGTTATTTTTACATAGTTTCGATTCTGCAATCATCAAAGGAGGTTTGTTGCTATGGATTTTCTCAATGCTGCCGTAGACAGCATCAACACCCTGCTCTGGTCTTATGTGCTGATTGTGGTGCTGGTGGGCTGCGGCCTCTATTTCACCCTGAGCACCGGGCTGGTGCAGCTGCGGATGCTGCCGGAGATGTTCCGGCTGATCACCGAGGGGATTGGCAAGAAGACTGAGGGCAAGGCCATCAGCTCCTTCCAGGCTTTCTGCGTCAGCACTGCTTCCCGCGTGGGCGTGGGCAATATCGCTGGCGTATCCATCGCCATTGTCACCGGCGGCCCGGGTGCCGTCTTCTGGATGTGGGTCATCGCCTTCATCGGCTGTGCCACAGGTTTTGTGGAAAGCACCTTGGCACAGATTTACAAGCTGCCCCGTGGCGAGGGCAAGTTCCACGGCGGCCCTGCCTACTACATCCAGAACGCTCTGGGGCAGCGTGGCATCGCCAAACTCTTTGCTGTGCTCATTTCCGTGACCTTCGGCTTCATCTATGTTTCCGTGCAGGCCAATACCATTGCCCAGTCTGCCGTGACGGCTTTCAACATTCCCACTGAAGCCACGGCAGTTTTCCTCTGCGTGATGACGGCACTGGTCATCTTCGGCGGCATGACCCGCATCGCGAAATTCACGGAGCTGCTGGTGCCCATCATGGCTGGCCTCTACATTCTCACCGCCCTGGCTGTGACCATCATGCACATCGACCAGGTGCCCGCCATGCTGGCCTTGATTGTCCATGATGCCTTCCAGCCCCAGGCTGCTGTGGGCGGCGGCATCGGCACCGCCATCCTCACGGGCGTGAAGCGCGGCCTTTTCTCCAATGAGGCAGGGGAAGGCTCCGTGCCGAACGCTGCAGCTACCGCTGATGTCACCCACCCGGTCAAGCAGGGCCTGGTGCAGTCCTTCGGCGTCTATGTGGATACCTGGCTGGTGTGCTCCGCCACCGCCTTCATCGTGCTGCTGTCCGGCCAGTATACCATCGGCGGCGAGCTCACGGGCATTGCCCTGGCTCAGGCCAGCCTGGCCAGCATCTTCGGCAGCTTCGCCCCCAGTGCCGTGGCCCTCATGATCCTGCTCTTTGCCTTCAGCTCCATCGTGGGCAACTACTATTACGGTGAAATAAACATCGAGTTCTTCGAGAGCAAGAGCAGCAAGACCATGCTCCAGCTCTTCCGCGCAGGCGTGGTCCTCATGGTGCTCTTCGGCTGCCTGGCCGAGCTGAACCTGGTCTGGAACATGGCCGATCTCTTCATGGGCCTCCTGTGCCTGACCAACCTCTATGCGGTGGCACGTCTGGCCAAATACTCCCGCATTGCTCTCGACAGCTACATTGCCCAGAAGGATCAGGGCATCGAGCCTGTCTTCGACCCGGCCATCCTCGGCAATGAGGACGGCGTACACGCCTGGGGCGTGAAGAATCCCTCAGACCACAAGTAAACTAAAAAAAGGCGTCAGCTTCTCTCATGAAAAGCTGACGCTTTTTTGTCATATTTTTTGAAAGACCGGCTCCAGGAAGCCCACCAGCCAGGACAGCCAGTCTGAGCCTGTCCCCACATTGGTGTCCGCCAGTATCTCTACTTCTCCTACCTGCTCCCCCTTGTAAAGCAGCTTGGCCGAGCCTGCCTTCTGCCCCTTTTTCACGGGGGCTGCCAGTACCTTCTCCACCTCGTAGACCACCTGGTAATGGCTCTTGTCCTCGGCATCTATGAGGGGAAAGTCAACATCCTCAGCCAGGTGCAGGCCAACCTTGGCCTCGCGTCCGTCCTTGACCCAGGCGCTGCCCCTGAAGCGATCCTTGTTCACGCCCCGCACCAGTCGGGTATGCTCGAAGCCGTAGTCCAGGAGCTTCTCTGCGTCCTTGAACCTGTCCTTGGGTGTCTCGGCGTGCATGACCACGGCGATAAGCTCCAGCCCGCCCCGCTTGGCAGAGGCAGCCAGGCACCCGCCTGCCGCCTGGGTCCAGCCTGTCTTGATGCCCGTCATGCCCTCGTATTTGCCCAGAAGCTCATTGGTGTTCTCAGCCATCATCATCTTGTTTTTGGGCACGCTCCAGCGCAGGAGCTGCTTCTGCTGCAGGACGATTTCCCGAAACTTCTCATCCTGCATGACATGGCGGGCGAGCCTGGCCATATCTCTGGCAGTGGAGTAATGCTCCGCATTCGTGAGGCCGTTGGGGTTCACGAAGTGGGTATCCTTCATGCCCAGCTTCTCCGCCTTGGCATTCATCATCTCCGCAAAGGAGGGCACAGAGCCGCCTATCTGCTCCGCCAGGGCCACCGCGGCCCCGTTGTCCGAGAGCATCAAGAGGCCATTCAAGAGCTCATGCACGGCCAATAGCTCTCCTGCCATCAGTCCCATGGGCACGTCCTCGGTATTCGCCGCCTTGGTTGAAATCAGCACCTCCGCATCGGCGCTGAGGTTCTCAAGGGTCAGCAGGGCCGTCATCATCTTGGTCATGCTGGCGGGATAGCGACGCTCATCGGCGTTCTTCTCCCAGATGACCCGGCCTGTGGAGGCCTCGATGAGAATGGCCGCATCGGCACTGAGCTTGATATCCTCCTGTGTCTCTGCCAGAGCCGCTTGGGGAAGAACCAGCGTCAGGCACAGGCATATGACTGCAATTTTTTTCAAAAGCCCCATGGGGGGATTTGCCACCTTTCTATAACGTATTAGGCCCTCCCCGCCGGGAAGGCTTTATTTGGGCATCGCCAGTTTCAAGGCCTGGCTAAGGGTCTCGGCACCATAAAGCTCTATGCCCTTGACTTCTCCTGCCAGTTGGCGGCAGTTCTTCATGGGCAGCACCGCTGCCTTGAAGCCCAGCCTTTTGGCCTCGCTTATGCGGCTCTCCGCCTGGCTCACCGCCCTCACCTCCCCGGAGAGGCCCACCTCGCCGAAGATGATGGTCTGGGGCCGCACCAGACGGTTGGCAAAGCTGGAGGCCATGGCCACGCAGAGCCCCAGGTCTGCCGCAGGCTCGTCAATGCGTATGCCTCCCGCCACCTTCACATAGACATCGCAGGCACCGATGGAGAGATGCACCCTCTTCTCCAGCACTGCCAGCAGCAGCTGTATGCGCTTGATATCCACAGAATCCGCCGTGCGGCGGGGTGGCACATAAGGGGTGGGAGCCACCAGTGCTTGCAGTTCTACCAGCAAGGGCCGCGTGCCCTCCACCGTGGGGATGATCACCGTGCCCGTGTCCTGCTCCCTGTCGGAGAGGAAGAGCTTGGAGGCATCGGGCACGTCCACCAGCCCCACCTCCCGCATCTCAAAGAGGCCCAATTCATTGGTGCTGCCGAAGCGGTTCTTAACCGCCCGCAGCACCCGGTACTCCGCATTGCGCTCCCCCTCGAAGTACAGTACCGTGTCCACGATATGCTCCAGCACCCGTGGCCCTGCCAGATTG
>JAGBLH010000145.1 GCA_017635515.1 Selenomonas sp. | reverse complement strand
TTTGAGGTGAACGTATGCTTTTGTTTTATTTGAACAGCAATTGAGATAATTCAAGGCAAATTCAACAGATTATTTTCAGGCTGGTTTTAAAGCTGATTTTGACGTTTTTGAAACACGCCCAAATGACCAGGCAATACGTTCCGGGCCGTAACGGTCTGTCGAGCCGTTCAGGCTGTTAAGAAAGCGACTGTCATTTGAAACATTCCTCTGCATTACCGCCCGCCACTTGTTCAAGTTCTTCATCGCTCAACTTTTCAAGTCCGGCAGTGATTTTTTTAAGATTTTCTTCGCGAGTTGTCATTTTAACCGACCTCCTGATCTTTTTGAAATCACTACAAGCATCCTATCACATCATTGCCTAAAGGCTTTAATTTCTTCCTTCTGCTCTTTATACGCATGAACTCGAAAAGTGTTACATGATTTTTTTTAAAATTTAAAGCAGGCGTTTCGTAATGAAACATCATTTCCTTAGCTTGAAAGCAGATACAGCCTTCTGCAGTTCCCCTGCCATATCAGCAAGCTGACGGCTGGAGGATGCCACTTCCTCTATGGAGGCGGACTGCTCCTGGGTGGCTGCGGAGACGGTTTCCGTTTCCAGTGCCAGTTGGCTGGCTGCACTGTCGATATTGCCCACAGCATCCACGATGGAGCGGCTGCCGCTGGTGGCTTCCGCTACAGCCTCGGTGGTGTGGGAAACCTTGTCCATCAGGGAGTCTATCTGGCTCACTATTTCCTTGAAGGCTTCCCCTGCCTCGTTTACTGCCTGGGCACTCTTGTCCGTGATTTCCCTGCCGCTGCGCATAGAGTTTACGGCCTTATCCGTCTGGCTCTGGATTTCCCTGATCAGGGTGCTGATCTTCTCGGCGGCTTCCGCTGACTGCTCCGCCAGCTTGCGTACTTCGTCTGCCACCACCGCAAAGCCTCTGCCGTGTTCCCCTGCCCTGGCTGCCTCTATGGCGGCATTCAGAGCCAGCAGATTGGTCTGCTCGGCAATGGCGGAAATGGTATCTACTATCTGGCCGATTTCCTTGGATTGCTCACCCAGGGAATGTATCACATCTGCGGAGCTGCTGACAGACTCCTCCAGGACACGCATATTGTCCACCGCGTTTTCGATGGTCCTGGTGCCGTTGCCGGCAGTCTCCATGGTGTGCCTAGAGGCGGAGGCTACTCCCTCGGAATTGTTGGAAATAACCTGCAAAAGCTCCTCCATTTTCCCTACATGCTCACCGGCCATCTTCACAGCGCCCTTCTGCTCATTGGTACGCTCCGCCACACTGACTATGGATGTGGCAACCTGGTTTGAGGCTTCGGCTGACTGCTCGGAATTGGCATTCAGCTCCTCGGAGGCCCCCGCCAGGGAGTCTGCGTTATCCGCAATATGCTTGAAGGTGCTGTTCAGCTTGTCCATCATCTCATTGAAGGAGGCCGCCATCTGCCCCAGCTCGTCACCGGAATCCACCGTCAGCTTGTTCAGAGCCAGATTGCCTCTGGAGATTTCACTTGCCGTGCGGCTGATGGCAACAATCGGGGCCGTTACGCTACCTGCCAGGCCATAGGCCACCGCCCCCACTATCAGCAGCAGCACCAGGCCGATGCCGGCCGTGGACATGGCCTGGTAATAAGCGGCCTCCCGGATGAAGTGGTAGGGGCGCACCGTGGCAACCACCCAGCCCGTCACCTCATTCCGGGAATAGCTCACCAGGGCCTCTTTCCCGTCAAATTCCAGCTTCTCCGTGCCGCTCTTGCCGGAAAGGGCCTTGCTGACGAAATCAACCTTGGATTCGTCGATCCTGTCCTCCTCCTTCGCCACTTCCTTGGCGGAATGGGCCAGGAGCTTACCTTGGGCATCTATAATCACCACCTGGGTCTGATCATCGGACTGGGACTCCACGAACTCCCCCAGCACCGACAGGTCATAGTCCCTTTGGACGATACCCACCGTCTGGCCGCTCTGCCCCTTCACCGGTACCTCTATGACCGAGATAAAATGTCCCGTGGCCTTGCTGACCAGCACCTCGGAAATTGCCTCCTTGCCGGACATGCCCTCCTTAAAGTAGGCCCGGGAGCTGACATCC
>JAGBLH010000144.1 GCA_017635515.1 Selenomonas sp. | reverse complement strand
CTCTCAAATAGTGTAAGATGTTTGTAATGACGCATAGATCCTCCTGATTATGGGTTGTCGCAAACACCATTATATCAGAGGTCTGTGCGTTATTTTTATTTTTTGCTATGTGCTGTTGCACTTAGATTGTAAATCCGTCAGTATTTGCCTGAAATCATTCGTAATGCTGACCAAGTATCTGCCAAAGAGAATACTAAGAATAAGCGCAATGCTTCGCAGTATACCTATTTGACCAGCAAGGCAATTATTGAAGGCAAGGAACAGCCTGTTGAAATCACTATCTTTACGGATGCTAACGGAAACCGCTATTACAATCATATTTTGCCAATGGAAGAGCAAAATAAAAGAAGCCTGTCCGTATATCCGGCGCAAGCTTCCAATGAAGAAAGCGGCATTCCGGCCGTAAGACAACAGGCTTCTTCTACATCTAGTATACCACAGGGGCAGAAAGAAGTCGAGAAGAAAAATTCTGACAGAAATATTGCAGAAGGTGCTGAATCCAAGCCCAAGCGGACGAAAAAGACTAAGGTTCCTATTGAGCTTACCAATGATAATCAGAAGTTCATGGAGGACAAATCTGTTGAGCAGTCTCCTGTTGTCCAGGAATATAAGGGCAAGGTGGAGAGCATCCTGGAGGACTGGAAGGCAAAGAAGATTACCAAGTCCAGGGCTGAAATCAAGATGAAGGATTTGATGGCAGAGGCTAATCGTGATTATTACGATGGCAAGCTATCGAGTGACGAAAAATTGGCAGCACAGGGCTTTGCTTCTAATGCCTACGGACAGTTGAAGGCGGCTAATGTCAAAAAACCTTCGAGCAACAGAAAATACTCCATAGACGGCAAGCCCATTGTCGGCGTAAGGAAGTATTCTGCTGCATGGCATGGCAGCCCGCACAAGTTTGACACGTTCACCCTTGAAGCTATAGGCACAGGAGAGGGAGCGCAGGTGCATGGCTGGGGGCTGTACTTTGCAAAGGAAAGGAGCGTAAGCGAAGGGTACAGGGAACAACTTTCTAAGTATCTACCAACTATCCGTATAAACGGATATGAAGTAACAAAAAAGCCCTCTGGCTGGACTGCTTTATTGGATGCTCAAACAGGAGAAACCGAATTTATTGGAAAAAATACAATAGAAGGAGCTGCTCTAGAAGCATTCACAGAAGCTAAAGGTGACTTGGGTGAAGCAGAAAAGTATCTTATTGAAAAATACGGGGAAGCTAAGAAGCGGTATATCGATGAGGCAATAGATTTTCTTCGAGAGGAAAATGTAGAGCTATTGGAGAAGCCAGGCTCTCTCTTCCAAGTGGAAATCCCTGACGAAGATGTAATGCTTGATGAGCAGAAGAAGTTTGACGAACAGCCAGAGAAGGTGCAGAAAGCACTAAGGAAACTGATAAGTGAATCTCCAAGTGCTCAAAAGCACATTGCCTTTGCAGAGCAGATTTATGAGTCAGACGGCAAGAAGATATATGGAATTGTTTCTGGGTTGGCAGAGGGAGATGCTCCAAGAGGAGCTGACCTTGATAATATTCAGCGGTTAGGCTCCGAGCTGCTCAATAAATACGGCATTAAGGGCATTACCTACGAAGGTGGCCGTGATGGTCGCTGCTATGTTGTCTTTGATGACCAAGCCATTGAGATTGTAGAGAAGTTGTCTGCCCAGGGCAAAGAAATCCAGAGACTTATCAATCAGATGAAGGCCGTAGCTGACAAGAATTTGACGGCACAGCAGAAGATGATAAGGGATTTTGCCAAGCAGATGGGCGTTAATGTGCGCTGGATGAAGGGCCACCCGGATTTGCATGGCTTCTACGCCACAGATGGGAGTATTGTCCTTAATGTCAACAGCGATATGTCTTTGACAAAGACCTTCTACCATGAGCTTTTCCATTGGCTGGCTGACAATAACCCGCAGTTGTATGCTGAGATGTTCGATTACATTGAAGGGCTGGACTCCTTCTCCAAGGCACAGCTTGACGCATACCGCAAGAAGATTAAGCGTCCAGACATGACGGACGAGCTGGCCATAGAGGAAATGCTGGCTGATGAGTTCGAGGAAGTCACCAAGAGGGCGAAGTTCGTCAAGGAACTGGCAAACAGGAATCCTGGGCTGGCAGAGCGGTTCATAGCATGGGTCAAGCGTGTTATGAACAAGTTTGTAAAGTATTTCCACGGCCAGGATGGCGGCTTAAGCCCAGCACAGAGAAATACCTTTGTCCATGCTTTTGGTGCTTTGGCTAAGGATATGGTAGATGATAAGGGCAATAAGCTGTTCCGGGTAAGCGCAGATGGCAAGTCAATCCTTACCAGACAGGGCGAGCCTATAGAGTCTGTTGGTGAATTGTCGCAAGAAAACGACCGTGACAACATGACGGAAGCAGAGTATAATGTAAGTAAGCTGAGAGATACGCAGAGACAAGAACTGTTTGAAAGGGTAAACAAGAAGATTGATGACCATATTAAGGAGCAGTTACGGAAAGGCGTATCTGAAGAAGAACTGTACAAGGAGTTTCAGTCTTCACATTCAGCCCACAGGGAAGCTGTCTTGAATGGCTACAGAGGGGCTGTTCGTGAAGTTGAGAAGATAAGAAACAGCGAGACCGAATGCCGTGATTTTGTAAAGCATTACGGATACGATGTTGATGGCAAGCGGGATTACGAGGTTAGGGAAGCCTATGAGTTACTTCTAGCTCAAATGAAAGGGGTAGTTGATTATGCGGGATTCCTCTACCAAGAAATCGTCATTGACCGAGCAAGAGCAGCAGCAAATCCGGGACTTGGCCTTCAAGTTGGTGATTGGAGATCTGCCGATTTACAACGCCAGCAAAGGCTCCGGGCAGCAAGAGAAGCACGAGAAGTAAATAACGACAATGCAGAGCACGCTGGCAATGACCAGGGTGCTCTTCTTAATGCCAAGAGACTTTCATTTGCCGGAGAGAAGTCTAAGACAGCACCAATAAAGAAGCTGGAAACTATCCGTTCCAATGACAACACTAGCGAAGGGCTGATGCAGAGGGTCAAAAACATCCTGAGTGGTAGGGCAACCGATGCCGGAGCCACTTTCCGCTATCGCAAGCATCTGACTGAGATGATTGAGAAGGCCCTTGATGTCAAGGTGCGCTATGGCAAGATGGAGGACAAGGATGGCAAGGTAATCTACAAGCCTGAGAGCCGTACCATACGGTCCCGCCATGCCTTTGACTGGGACAACATACTGCCAGTGGCTGGCAGGGTGGCTGCCTGGAAGCTGGGCATTAAGACCCCTACCAAGGAAATGTGCAACTACATTGGCAAGTGGATAATGACTGGTGCCCCCAATGATACTTCACCGGAGGCTAAAAAATTCCATGCTGCTATGCAGGAGCACCGGGCCGTGTCTGCCAAACTGCAAGACCTGCGTGATGCTTTTGCGGAGTGGAATGACAAGGATATCAAGGAGCGGATGCAGGGCACTATTTCTATGGAGAATAGGCAGAAGCGCAACTGGAAGGAAACGAGGGAAGCAATCTACAATGAATTTGTAGAGGAACTTGAGCCTGTAAATCGTCTGGTTAAGCGAATAAACGCCAATCTCACAGAGCAGGGCAAAGACAAGCTGACCATAGATAATGACCCGATGGTTGCCTTCCGTATGCTCCGTGGTTCTTATGGGCAGGCTATAGCTGCCATAGAGGGTGTCAATGACGAGGCTGTGGACAAGCTGAAAAACGCTTATCCGGGGGTTGATTTCACAGGCTTCAAGACGATATACCAGATACTTGAAAGCATTGATGCTTTCCAGAATATGGATAAGCAGCGCGACTTCATCACCTATTGCACAGCTTGCCATATCCTTGATATGCACGCCCATAATGCGGATATAGGACTCAAGAAGGCCAATGATGAAAGACTGATTGAGGAAGAGAAGGAAAAGCTAGAGAAAGCCAAGAAGCGCAAGGACGAACTCCTTGGCAGGAACATGGCTTTGATGAAGAGTGAGGTGAGAGAGCTTCGGACGGTGGAGAAGTCCATCGAGAGAAGCAAGAAGGAAATCAAAGAACTGGAAGCCCATGCGAAGAAATGGGAGAAGGAGATAATGCCTATTCCCAAGGAGTTCAGCGAGGAGAACTGCAAGAAGTATATCAAGGACGGATACAAGCAGTATCATCAGGCCCAGCAGGATTTGGTGACTTTCTCCAATGTCACGGCAGATATTCTGAGGGATAGCGGTGTTATCAGCGACAGGCGGTACAACGACTTGAGGAAGAAATGGCCAAACTATGTGCCAACCTTCCGTGTGTTCGAGGATAACGAGGATGTCGATTTTGGCGATAGCATGAAGCATATCAAAGGCTCCATGCGTGACATTATCAATCCATTGGAATCCATTATCCGAAATACGGTGCAGTTCATACAGAAGGCTGACACCAACAAGGCAAGGCAACTGCTGGCAGACCTTGCCCGCTGTGATTCCTCCGGCTGGCTCCTTGAAGAAACGGAAAAGACCTCTGATGATAAGACCATTATTCCCTTCCTGGAAGATGGCCAGAGAAAGTATTTGCAGACCGATCCAGATATTGTGCGGGCGGTCACGAATATGGGGCAGTACCAGTCCTCATATTTTGTAAAGTTCCTCCACGCCATCACCAAGGTAGCGAGAACCGCATTCACTATGGCTTCGCCTGAGTTTGCGCTCCGCAATGTGATGAGAGACTGGCAGGATGCTTCCCTGTTTACAAAGTACGGGTTATGGATAAACCCCACAGATATTATCAAGGGCATGGTTCACGCCTACAGGCGTGACGGCGTGTACTATGAGTGGCTGACCCAGAAGTCGGCACAGGCAAGCGCATTGTCTCTTGACCGTGACTATATCATTTCATAATTATAGGAGAATTAGGGAAGGGCAGAAACTGAAAGCGTTGGCGGAATTACACTCATGTAACAGCCCCTATATTATTTGGCTACAAACTTTTGCTTAAAAAAATCTATTAACGAGCGTTCATCAGCATAAATTTGTCTTCCTTTTTTGGTGACTATAAAGCCCTTCTGCTCAAATCCCGCAATAGGTACAGCTGCCAGGCTGCTATCCGGCAGGATGCCGTTTCCAGTCAGGACAGAAAAAGCTATGCCCCGCCCAACGATATTCCATACGCTGGAGAGGTTCGGCGAATAGTGCAAAACCTGCGGCGTCAGCTTATGCTTTTCAAATTCTGCCAGGACCCGCTTGGTCAAGATGAAGTTGCGGCTAAGCAGCACCAATGGATAGGTGCTGACTTCGGCCAGAGAGATACATTCCCGCTGTGCCAGTGGATGCTGCCGGGGAACACACATACATACAGGCCAAGTAGATAATTTCCTCAAGGACAGATTTGGCCGCCCCTCAGCATCGTGGACAAAGGCGATGTCCACCTCTTCCCTCTCCACCATATCAAGTGCTGCCCCGCCTGCGGGCTCCGTGATTTCCAGCTGGATTTCCGGGTGGAGCTGGTGAAACTCACCTAACAGCAGTGGCAGTATCACTGTAGCAATCTGTGACGGAATGGCCAGTTGCAGACGGTTATGCCGTTTGGCAATCTCCTTGACATTGGCCTCAAACCGCTTGACCTGCTTGAGCATGCCTTCCACTTCATGGAATAGTGCCTGCCCATCCTCCGTCAGCTGGATATTGCGTCCCACATGGCGGAACAGGTTCAGTCCCGTGTCCTCCTCTATGTTCTTCATGGCCAGGCTTAGGGTTGACTGAGACATGTGCAAAATAGCGGCAGCCTTGGTCACATTCTCCTGTCGGCAGACCTCGGCGTAATATTGCATCTGCTGGATGTTCATGGCGTACTCCCCCTTGGTTTCCTTGCTCTCAGCATACAGCAATCAATCGTTTTTTTCAATATATAAATCGATTATAAGTGTTTTTCATTCCCCCTCATCCACGCTATGATATAGGCAGAAAGAAGATAGCAAAAGACAACGGGAGGTAATGAAAATGAAACAGGCAATGAAAACATACGCTGAGAAACTCATGATGAAGACCCATGCAGCCGTGAAGAAATATCAGCTGGCTCAGGAAATGCATAAGGAAGAACCTCTTGTTCAGCAAAATATGCTCTATAGCCGGTATCTTATAGACATGAATGAGGCTCTGTAAGCAGGAATCTGTTTCTACAAATAGAAATAGATTGGCAGTGATAAAAATATTTCTACAAGGAGAGCGTTATGGACAAGAAAGCAATTTTGCTGGATATGCAGGATAATGTTGCCACCTGCACCAGTGATGTGGAGCCTCAAGATTTGGTGCTGTGCCATGGCAGTGGCGAGGCACAGGTAAAAGCTACCGCCCCTATTCCCATCTGGCATAAAATAGCCCTAAAGCCTCTATCTAAAGGGGATTTTGTTTACAAGTACGGCGAGGTTATCGGTGAGGCTTTGCAGGATATTCCCCAAGGCAGCTGGGTCAGCCATGAAAATATCCGCAGCGTCCCCAGAGATTATGCCAGCGAATACATATTGGGAAGGGAAGGTAAATAACATGGAGTTTTATGGCTACAGACGAAAAGAAGGTCGGCCCGGCATCCGCAACCATATTTTGATTTTGCCTGCCTGTGCCTGTGGCAGCGAATCCTGCCGCATTGTGGCCTCCCAAGTACGAGGAGCCGTTAATATCGTCTTTAATACAGGCTGCAGTGATGTGGCGGCCAATACGGCTATGAGCCAAAAAGTCCTGACTGGCTTTGCACTTAACCCCAATGTGTACGGCGTAGTAATAATCGGCCTGGGATGCGAAACTGTTCCCCATGCAAAACTACGCGAAAAGATACAGGCAAAATGTTCCAAACCTGTAATTTCCTTTGGCATTCAAGAAGAAGGCGGCACCTTAAAAACCATCGAGAAAGCCGTGCGTGCTGCCCGGGAAATGGCAGCTGAGGCTGGCATGCAGCAAAAAGAAAAATTCCCCATCAGCGAGCTGCTAATGGGGATTGAGTGTGGCGGCAGCGATGCCACCTCCGGCATTGCCTCTAATCCTGCTGTGGGCAATTTGAGCGACAGACTGGTGGATTTGGGGGCATCTACCATGATGAGTGAGTCCATTGAGTGGATTGGCGGTGAACACGTTTTAGCCAAACGTGCCGCCACCCCAGAAATTCATGACCAAATTATCCGGGTTTGCGAAGAATATGAAAAACATCTTTTAGCCGCCGGACAGGATTGTCGGGCAGGGCAACCCACGCCGGGCAATAAGACTGGCGGTCTTTCCACCATTGATGAAAAAAGCCTTGGCTGCATAAGAAAAGGCGGTACTCGTCCCATTGTAGAGGTGCTGGAACAGGCACAAGCCCCCACCAAACAAGGAGCTATCGTCATGGATACAGCAGGCTATGATATTTCGTCTGTTACATCAATGGCTGCAGCAGGTTGTCAGCTTATCATATTTACTACTGGTCGCGGCACTCCTACCGGCAACGCCATTGTACCAGTTATGAAAGTCACAGCCAATGAACATACTTATAGCTGGATGGAAGACAATATGGATGCAGATTTATCCGGCATTATCCGGGGAGAATGTTCTATAGCCGACAGCGGTGCCATGCTGCTCGATAAAATTCACGACATAGCCAACGGTAAACTCACCAAAGCAGAAGCCTACGGTTTTTCCGACATAGCCGTTGACCATGTATGTCGATTCGTTTAACATCCGCCACAGCAGCAGTTGATATGAGCATGGAGCTAATATCAGAAAAAGCCAGCCATAAATCAGACTTATCCCTGATTTATGGCTGGCTCTTTTTAGTTTCCGCACTTACCGCAATGGCTGCATCCATTGCATATCAAGCGGCTCCCACAGGCATGGCAATGGGGGCCGTCATACACAGCTCTATAGTATTCATCTGCCGTTACAGGAATCCCAATGGCATATCGCAGGTCAAAATGCATTGGTTTGCCCCTGAAATTCAGCCCTGCCTTAAAGGCCTGCTCCGCCTGTTTCTGCTTGCTGTTCAAGCGATAGTGTCTGCCGTCTTTAATAAAATGCGAACCTATTTCGATGAAGGAAAAGGATACATTGGCATTCTGGCACTCTTCATGCAGAGCCAGTACCCAACCATAGTTGCAAGGCCGTGCTCCTTCATAATTCTCACCGCCGCAGATAACCTGCTCGATAAAGCCCTCCTCCAGATATGGCTTCAGACTTACGGCACCAATCAAGGGAGCACACATCACACCTTTGTGCTTGAAGGGCAAATCCCTAAGCAGCGGCAGTCGTCTATCGGCCATTCGCTGATTCTCGCAGGTGACATTGAACCAGATATTCTCCCAGCCGCTGCCAAAGTCCTGGGGCAGACAGTCAGCCACCCTCTCCGGCCGCTTGGTCAGAAGATAGAAAATGACATCCGGCCTCTGCCGCATGATTTCCCAGGCCTCGTCCCGCCACTTATCCGCCTCTTCCAGAAAAAAGTCCGAAGTCATGCACACGCGGATAAGCTCACCGCTCTTTACCTTATAACCGCCATAGCGGTCTTTCTGCAAAGGGTAGGCAAAATTCTCCGTGCGATAAATGACTGAGCCATCTTTTCCCCTTTGCTTGTCCAGCGTATACATATAGCAGTTGGCACAGCCGGGGCTGATTTTCCTACAGCCATGCCATGGATTCCATATGTCGTGCATTTTCTCACTCAGCCGCTTCTTTGGCCTTAATAGACTCCAGTAAATCTGCAAGGGTTACTTTCTTGAAATCGGCCAACATGTGCTGCCTTACCTCTTCCAGCCTGTCACCAAGTACCCCATGGATATTCCTGCCTACGGGACAGGCTGGATTTGGGTTCTCCTGAAAATGAAATAAATCTTCGTCCTCTTCCACAGCCTGGAACACATCCCACAAGGTGATTTCTTCCGGGTTTCTTGTCAATTTGGCTCCACCGACACCTGCCGCCACTTCCACCAGGCCGGCGGCTTTGAGCTGGCCTAATGTTCTCCGAATAATGACCGGGTTCACATTGACACTGCTTGCCAAAAAGGTAGACGTAGTCTTGTACTCATCCTTGAACCGTTCAATACAAAGCAAGATGTGCGTTGCTACCGGCAGACGAAACGAAAACTGCATAAAAAGCCTCCTAAAAGCCTGTTGTATCTATTGACATTACATCAAATATTTTTTATAACGCAATTGTTCAAATTTTGCCGTAGGCAAAATCTTCCAATCAGCGTTTCAACGAGGCGGGAGATATGCGCTCCCGCCTGTTATGATATCAGCCACCCCCCACCTATAGAGGCAATGTCATTTAGTTAAGAAATGGAATAAATGTTTGTAAAAAAATATATTTTTTATAAAAATTGCTTGACAAGCAGGCAAAATTGTGTGGCGCGTTTTCTTACGAAAACGCGCCCTTGTAATTAG
>JAGBLH010000013.1 GCA_017635515.1 Selenomonas sp. | reverse complement strand
CTACCACTGAGCTATTTCCGCATATATGGAGCGGAAAACGAGGCTCGAACTCGCGACCCCCACCTTGGCAAGGTGGTGCTCTACCACTGAGCTATTTCCGCATTCATCTGTCTGGCAAGGTTCCTTGCGCCGACTGACAAAAAATATTTTACTCAGATAAGCACCATCTGTCAAGGCTTTTTTATGATTTTTTCAAGAAATATTTCAGAGGGGCTCCCCCAGCTCCTGTTTCAGCACTTCCTTGGCCTTCTCCAGCTGGCTGTCCACGCCGCTTTCGGGCACCAAGGCCGCCTCCACATCAGGGGTGATGCCCGTGCCGTCAATGCTGCGGCCAGAGGGCGTGTAATACTTCGCCACGGTGAGCTTGAGACCGTCCTCGTTCATCAGAGGCACCACGATCTGCACGGAGCCCTTGCCGTAGGACTGGACGCCTACCACCTTGCCCGCCCCGGTATCTTGCAGGGCACCGGCCAGGATTTCGGAGGCGCTGGCGCTGCCGCCATCCATGAGCACCACGATGGGTATCTGGGACGCCTCCAGCTCGGAAGCATACTCCTCCTTGGCACCGTTTTTATCCACCACAGAGACAATCGTGCCCTTGGGCACCACTTCCCGGGCCACCTCCACGCAGCTGGTGATCAGGCCACCGGGGTTCTGCCGCAGGTCGATGACAAGGCCTCTTGCCCCCTCGTCTTTGACTTTCTTGAATTCCTCCTTGAACTCCTTGCCCGTATTCTCGGCAAAGGAAGCAATGCGGATATAGCCAAGGTCAGTGCCCTCCAGCTTCAGGCCCTTGACAGAAGGCACATGGATAGTGTCGCGGGTCAGCTGATAGTCAGTATCCTCCTGTCCCTCGCGATGGATGGTCAGGGCCACCTGGGTGCCCACCTCGCCCCTGATGCCCAGCACCACTTCCTCAGGCTGCAGTTCGGCGACAGAGGTGCCGTCCACCGCCATGATCTCATCTCCTGCCAGGAGGCCCGCCTTCTCGCCGGGAGTGCCTTCCAGCACGGAGATGATGGTCACTTTGTCGTCCTTGAAGCCCATGGTGACACCGATGCCGCCAAAGGCCCCCTCCGTGTGCTCCATCAGCTTGGTATACAAATCCTTGTCCATGTAGATGGAGTGGGGGTCACCCAGGGATTGCACCATGCCGGAGATAGCCCCGTCCAGGAGCTTGCCCTCATCCGTCCCGTCCACATAGCGGGTCTCGATGAGCCGCATGGTGCCGAAGAACCTCACCAGGTCAACCACCTTGTGGCTGTCCAGCCCCAGCAGGGCCACCCAGGCCCCCATGGTCAGCAGGGAGGAAATCAGTGCCGTGATGACGATGACTGCCGCCAGCCGTTTTTTATTCATAAAGTAGCTCATACTGAAATTGCCTCATATATCACAAGTAAGAATAGGGACTGATGGGCTCGCCTCCCTGGCGCACTTCGAAGTGGCAATGGGGGCCGGTGGAGTTGCCGGTGGAGCCGCAGTAGGCGATGGTCTCCCCCTGGGACACCTGCTGCCCCACGCCTACGGCCAAAGACTGGCAATGGCCATAGAGGGTGGAGATGCCGCCCCCGTGGCTGATGATGACGGCGTTGCCGTAGCCTGAAATCCACCCGGCGTACTCCACGGTGCCCCCCTGGGCAGCGGCGATGGGCTGGCCGTAGTCGCCGCCGATATCCACGCCGCTGTGGAACTTCTGGGTGCCCGTGATGGGGTGGACGCGCCAGCCAAACTCCGAAGTCACAGGCCCCGCCATGGGCCAGAGCATGGCCCCGGAGCCGCCCCCCACCGCCGCCGGGGCGGCAGTGGCGTAGCTGGAGCGGCGAAGCATTTCCTCCACCTGCTTGGAAGCCGCCCTGAGCTCGTCATACTGGGCATCAATGATGGCCTTGTCGTTCTTCATCCTGTCCAAAAGGGCCTTGCGCTTGGCCACCTTCACTTCCCGCTCATCGCGGGCTACCCGTGCCTTGGCCTCCTGCTGGGCCTGCACAGCCTTGTCCTTCT
>JAGBLH010000143.1 GCA_017635515.1 Selenomonas sp. | reverse complement strand
GCCCGTGACAGCGGAGCAGGGCCCGATTTTTGGCCAGGGCAAAATCATCCTGCCACTTGACAGTCCCCAGCTCCCACATCCGTCCGTTCTTTTTCTTCTGCCATTCCTGAAGAAACTGCCGGACCACAGCCACCGAGTCATCCACGCTGCCGGTGTCCACCACCACCATCTCGTCCACAGCCTCAGCGACACTCTTCAGGCACTCCAAAACCTCCCCCGCCGCATCCCGCATGATGAGCGCCAGGGAGAGCAGGCAATTGTCAGACATAAAAATTCACTCCTTAGAACTTATCAGAACTGGAAATACAGGAAAGCTGTCACCTGGGTGAAGTGCAGCACGGAGAAGACGAAGAGGACGGCCAGGGCCAAGGCCCAGCGGAGGTTCGGGCGGAAGTGCTTGCCGATGAGCTCATTGGACTCGGGGCAGAAGGCGATGAGCAGCACTGCCGCTGCGGGCACCCACAGGGCTGCAGGCAGGTACATGAGGGGATGGGAAACCTCTCCCCCCAGCCCCAGCATGGCCCGATAGACCTGCATGGCCTGGGTGAGATTCTCAGCCCGGAAGAGCACGCAGGAGGCGGCCACGAAGGCGAGGGTCAGCACGTGTCCCAACACTTTGGGCATGGGCAGGTGCCAGCGCTTCCAAATCTGATTCACGCTGAGGCCCAGGCCCTGCAGGAGGCCGAAGACCGCATAGTTGCCCCCGGCTCCGTGCCAGAGGCCGATGATGACCATGGTGACCACCGTGGAGAAGATGCTCCAGCCCAGGGTCACCTTGCCCCTGAGCCGCACCAGCGGCGTGTAGATGTAGGACATGATGGTCATGGTGAGCGACATGTGCCAGCGGCTCCAGAAGTCGCTGAGGCTACCCGCCCGGAAGGGAGCGCGGAAGTTCAGGGGGATGTCGATATTCAGCATCTTCGCCGCCCCCACCGCCATGTCGCTGTAGCCAGAGAAGTCAAAGAAGAGCTGGATGGCGTAGGCCCCCGCCAGCACCCAGGCATCAAGAGCCGTGAGGCTCTCTGCACTATTGAAGCCCGCCGCCACCGGGCCGATGAAGGCATCGGCGATGATGACCTTCTTGGTGAGGCCCACGGTGAAGAGGGCCAGCCCCCGGGCGAAGTTCTCAGCCCGGGGCACCTTCAGCCGCACATCCTTCAGCTGCTTCATCATGGGCTTGTGATAGAGGATAGGCCCTGCCAGCAGGTGAGGGAAGAAGGAGACGAAGAGAGCGTAGCTCACGAAGTCCCTCTCCCCCTTGCCCTCATTATAAAAATAGATGCCGATGAGGTACACCAGCTGGGTGATGGTGAAGAAGGAGATGCCCAGGGGCAGCATGATATGCAGCAGAGGGAAGTCCAACCCTGTG
Organism: Selenomonas sp.; assembly: GCA_017635515.1. Lineage (GTDB taxonomy): Bacteria > Bacillota > Negativicutes > Selenomonadales > Selenomonadaceae > Selenomonas_B. Next base: position 8,660 of record JAGBLH010000143.1, on the reverse strand, counting down.
AGCCTGTCCACATTGCGGATGAGGAAGTCCATGTACTTGAACCAGCAGAGCAGGCCCAGATTGAAGACCAGCCCGGCGGCGAACCAGAGCCTACCGGCTTTCTTTTCTCCTGCTGCCTTTTCCCTGGCCCTGATGATCATGCCCCCCAGGAAGTAATTCACCAGGATGCTGCCCACCAGCAGGGGCAGGAAGCGCATGTCCCAATAGCCGTAAAAAAAGAGGCTGGCCAAGGCCAGCCAGGCATTTGCATACCAGCCTTCCCTGCGCCCCCCCAGCAGGAAATAGCCCAGCAGGGTCAGGGGCAGGAAGGCGAAGATAAAGCTGTAAGAATTGAAAAGCATGACCTGCCCTGCCTCAGTCTTCCTTGGTGACCAGCTCAAAGAGGTCACCTACGGTACCAGCCGTGCGCACATCCATGGGGTCAAGCTCCTTGCCGAAGTCCTCGTCAGCAAGGCCCAGAAAATCCACGCTGGCTAGTGAATCCCAGTTCTCCAGGAACTTCAGCTCCGTCTCCATGGTGAATTTTTCGCCGTCCAGCAGCTTGCTGAATTTCTCCATAAAAAGCTGTTCTTTATCCATTTATCTCTCTCCTATGATTTATTTCTGACTCCACATCTTTGACAAATCTGCCACGCAGCCTGCCCAGGACAGGCCCACGCCGAAGCCTGCCATCAGCACGTGCAAAAGCTCTGCCGGCTCCTTTTCCTCCAGCACCCGGCAAAGTCCCAAGGGGATGGAAGCAGCCACGGTATTGCCGGTCTTAGCTACATCATTGAAGAAGGGCACCTGCTGCAGCTTGCACTTGCGCTGGACATAGTCCAGCATGAATTTGTTGGGCTGGTGGAAGACGGCATAGCTGAGGTCTTCACGAGTAAGATTAGCCTTCTGCAGCACCTCGTCCACCATGGGAGGCACTTCCCGCAGGGTGAAGAGCATGACCTCTTGCCCGTCCATGAAGATGTCCGCATTGGTGCGGCTGCCGTGCTCGTCCTCGATGCGCTTTATCTCCGTTGTCCTGTGAGGATATCGGCTGCCCCCCACCTCCTGGATGATGGCCTTGGGACCCAGGGCGCCATCGGTGCCAAAGACGAAGGCTTCCAGCAACGGCCTGTCACTTTCCACGGCCTCAATCAGGGTAGCCGAGGCCCCGTCAGCAAAGACAGGGCGGGTGGCCCCGTCCTCGGGGCTGCCCTCACGCACATAGAGGGAGGAGGTCAGCAGCAGGAGCTTCTTGCACAGCCCTGCCTCAATGAGGCCCTTGGCCACGGCCAGTCCGTAGACATAGCCTGAGCAGCCCAGATTGTAGTCCATGGCCCCCACCTGCTTGGGCAAGCCAAGCCTGTCTGCCACCAGGCAGGCGGTGGAGGGCAGGGGGTAGTCCGGCTGCTGGGTGCAGAGGAGCACGAAGTCCACGCCCTCCCTGGCCTGGGGGAATTTTTCAAAAAGGTTCTGCGCCGCCTCGAAGGCCAGATCTGAAGCGGCCTGGTCGGGGGAGGCCACATGGCGCTCCTCGATGCCCAGGGCCTTGGCGGCCCGGGTGGACATATCGTTTTTTTCTATATGAGGGGGCAGGTAGCCTGCCACCGCCCGGATTGCTGCATAGGTCAATTTAAGCCTCCAAGATATTTCGCATTCATGACAATGATATTCTACCCTATGGGTGTTGCAACGTCAAGGAATCACTGCGCCCCGCAGCGCTCCAGGAGGGCACGGATGGCCTCAAGATTCTTGAAGTTCTCCGCCTTCAGCTCATTGCCGCCGATGTTGATATCATAGGCTTCCTCCAGGGCGGCAATCAGGCGAGTGAGGTCGAAGGAATCAATCAGCCCGTCTGCGAAGAAGTCTTCGCTTTTCTCAAAGTCAAACTGGGGATGAATGTCCTGAAGTATGTCCAGTAGTTTCATTTTCTTCTCTTCTCCTTAAAGCTGTGCCTGCAGGGCCAGGCGGTCAATCTTGCCGCCCTCCAGCTGAGGCATGGCAGCGAGGCGGCAAAAGCGGGCGGGCCACATATAGCGGGGCAGGTTCTCAGTCAGTTCGCTCACCAGTTCCTTTTCCGCCAATTCATCAGCTGCCACATAGAAGAGGGTCAGGGCGTCCTTTTCCTTGTGATAGAGGCAGACGCTGGCAGAGACTCCCTCCACTGCGTTGGCAGCTGTCTCGATCTCGCCCAGCTCGATGCGGTAGCCCATGTGCTTGATCTGGGCATCTCCCCGGGAGACATAGAAGATCACTCCGTCCTCGTCCCGGCGGGCCAGGTCTCCCGTGCGGAAGAAAGTCCTGCCCGTGGCCTCGTCCACGCCGAAGGCGGCCTTGGTGCGCTCCTCATCGTTCAAGTAGCCCTTGGCGATGGGGCCGTAAACCACCACTTCGCCCAGTTCCCCTACTGCGGCCTCGTCTCCCTCTTCGGTGAGGAGGCTCACGGTGTTCTTGCCCGTACACTCGCGGCCAATGGGCATGGAATCATAGGCAAGCTCCCTGCCGGGAACAATCTCGAACCAGGTGGCCACGATGACCTCCGTGCAGCCGTAGTGGTTGGAGAAGGTCACCTCCGGGAAAGCCTTGCGCCATTCCTCCAGGGAGGACATGGGCATGGGCTCGCCACAGAAGCAGGCGGTGCGCAGGGGCGGCAGGTTCTTCACAGCCAGCCCCTCCATCTCCACCACCCGGCGGTAGAGGGAAGCCACCCAGAAGATGGTGTTGATGCCCCGCTCAGAGAGGACCTCCATGAGGGTCTGGGGGAACATGAAGGCAGAGGGAGGCAGAAGGTGCAAGGTGCCCCCCACCGCGAAGGTGGAGTAGAGGTCCACATAGGCACCCACGGCCAGATACAGGGGAGACTGGCAACCCCGCACGGTATTTTCGTCCAGGTGCAGCACCTCCACCTGCCAGTCAGTGAAGGCGGTGAGGGTCAGGTGAGAGGCCACAACCCCCTTGGGCACGCCGGTGGAGCCGGAGGTGAAGATCAGGGCCAGGTCATCCAGCGGGTCACGCCTGGCCTTGGCCTGCTCCAGGGCTGCCAGCGCCTCAGGTGCAGGTGCCCCGGCGGTGATATCTTCATAGATGAGGATTCTCGGCTGGAGCTTGAGGCCGGCCTTGGCACTCTGCTCTGCAGCCCGCTCGACAAAGTCCCGCCCCGCGATGATGGCGGAGGGCTGCAGGGCCTCCATGATGTAGCGGAGCCTACGGCCTGGCATGGCAGTGTCCACCGTTGTGTAGGCACGGCCAGAGAGCACCGCCCCCTGGGAAGCGGCGATACTGCCTCCCACCCGATCCATCCAGACCATGACGGGAGCCATGGGAACCTCAGCGGCCGAGAGGGCCGCCCCTACAGCTTCTGCCTCTGCCAGCAGCTGCCCATAGGTCATCTGCCCCTGCTCATCCACCACGGCCACCTGCTCCGGGTTCTTCTCCGCCGCCCTTTCCAGATAGTCAGTTACGAATTTCATCATGATCCTCCCGCCTGCTGGCAAATCTACCGAATAACTTTTCCCATCATAACACAAAGCCCCCGCCTGCGCAATGAGCACAGGCGGGGGCTTTGTTCATTTCCTAAGACGGCCCGCCAGCTGCCTGACCTTCTCTTTGTGCAGCAGCAGATAGATAAGATAGGAAGCACCGTATAAAGCGGTGGCAAGCCAGCTGTCAAAATACCAGCCTGTATAAATGAACAGCGTCGCCATCAGCAGGTCTTCTGCGATGTATTTGTGCAAGTGCAGGCCCAGCAGCCTGCCCACCGCCAGCTCAGCCAGAGTGCAGCGGATGGCATAAAGCACGGGGATGGATAGTACCGTAGCCTCCAGACTGTGCAGTATTTCCACAGTGAACAAGGTAACCAAGGCCGAAATGAAGACCGTGGCCACATTGAGCTTCAGCATCAGGGCCTCTTCCCGCAGGCTTTTCAGATAAGTGTTGGTCAACAAGTCTACCTTGCTTTCAAAGAGACAGACAGGAAAGAGCACACACATATAGATCAAGCTGTCGGCATACTGGGGCAACCACCAGGAAAGCACGCATTTGAGCGGGTAGTAGCAGAGCAGGAGTCCCAGGAGCATGACGGAGAGTCCCAGGCGTATCTCGCCGTAGATCTCTGCACGCCGCTCATCCCCCAGCCGCTTCACTATGGGAAAGAAGACTACGCTGACCGAGCTGATGAAGACCATGAGGAAATTGGAAATGCCCAGGGTCAGGGAAACCCGTCCAAAGGTGGCCACATCCCACCCCAACGAGATGCCGTAGCGCACGATGCCCACCAGCAGCATGCTGGCGATGTTGGCGAACATCAGCTTGATGCCCACCCGAATATTATCACCGGACTCTCTGAGGAACTCTCCCATGGCAGGGAAGTCAAAATGAAGCAGGGAGCGGCAAAGATATGCCCCCCAGGCCGCTGCCGCCACCAAAGAGCAGAGCTTGGCGGCAAAGAAAAATCTGAAAGTCCCCAGACCTGCCGCCAGCAGCGCCAGCACCAGCAGCAGCAGCGTCAGCCGTTCCGCCAGCAGGAGACTGGCGTAGTCCTTGATCCTGTTGGTAATCTGCATGACGAAGTTGCAGAGGTTGTTGAAGTTCACCAAGGGTGCCAACGCCACAGCGCAGATAAAAGCCGTCTTTCTGGCCTCATCATCTACGCCGAACCAGCCTCCCAGCGCCGCCAGTACAGCCAGTACCGCCTGCAGCAGCACCACGCCGTAAAACTGGCCGGCAAAAACTCTGGCAGGCAACTCAGTAAAGCTCTTGCCCGCGTAGCGCAGGTAAACGCCATCTTCCCAGCCGAAATGCAGGAACCCCAAATAAGAAAAATAAAAGAGAAAAAGCTGCCAAAGCCCATAATCTTCCACAGACAGGAACTTGGGCACAAACATAACCATGCAGACAGAGACAAGCAAGGAAATCAGGTTGGCTGAGAAAGAATAGGAAATATTTTTCAGAATCTGTCCCATGAAAAGGCTCCCTGCTCACTCATTTGACCAAAACCTCTGCCTGTGGCTCCGAGGCATAGGCTGCACCAGCCTCAGACAGCACGATAAAGCTCAGGCGGTACCTGCCAGCAGGCACGTCCCAAGTGGGCATCTGCAAGTGGAACCCCTGAACTTCCCCTGGCGTGAGGCCCACAGCCAGCGGGTCATCCTGCTTCAGCACAGGATACTCTGACAAGGCATAATAGCGCTCTCCAGCCTCATTTTCCAGCAAGGCAAAGACTAAGGCCTTGTAGTCTGCCTGCAGGTTCTGGCTGCCCCAAAGGTCAAGGTCCTTGCCCTGCTTTACCCGTATCCTGGGGCCCGTGAGGGCCAGATCAAAGGTAATACCATCTCCAGCAGGCTGCCACTGAGTCTTGGCAAGGCTCTGTGGCTCCCGGGCCACGAACCCCTTGCTGTAATCAGCGGCCTCCAGCTCCCTTGGATGTGCCTTGTCCCAGATCTCCTTGTCAGCCCTTAGCCCTGTCAGGTAATCCTCGACGTTGCCAGAATCCAGCAGGAAGCCCAGGCTCTGCCATCTTTTTTCTCTGCCCAGCATGATCCGCTGGACGATATTCCCCAGCTCATGCCGGGGATGAACCGTATCCCAGAAGAATTCATTGGTTCCTTTGCCCACAGGCCCCGGCACAAAGTCCGAATCGGTTATTTCATTATACCCGATGAAGTTCCAAACCGGCGCCACCTGCGTCACACGCCTGACCCAGTCCTCGTAAACCTCCCAGCAGTCAGCATAGACACTCAATTGCCGTACGTGCATGGGCAGGATGACCAGGGTAAGCTTGATGCCCCTTTCCTGGCACAGGCTGGCAATCTCCTGCAAGCGCTCAAGGCTCCCCTCGTCCAGCTTTCCCCGGGTAGTCTTGCCCTCCCGCCGCATGCGGTTCACGGGATTGTCAAAGGCTCTGAAATCACGGCCAAAATGCGTCAATATGGCTTCATCCGAGAGGCTTCCCAATTGAGATTCAAAGGGTTGCTGCCACCGCCAGATGTGGTTCAGGCGCACAGTCTTCGCGCTGTCCTTGAAGGCCTCCCAGGACAGCATGGTCATAGCCATGTTCTCCAAAGTGGGACGACTCTCGCCCATCTGCGCTTCCTTGAAGCCGGAGAGGAATTTATCCTCCCTGAAATGCTCCCCCTCCACATACATGGTGAAATCAAGGCAAAGAACCAGCTCTTTCAATTTTTTGTCCACCGACAGGATATGCTTCACGCACTCCATCTGCTCATAGCGAGTGATGCCAGGGATGCCGAAATTGTAGACTTTCTCCCCGCTTTCCTGCTCATAGCAGGCAGGATCTATGCCCCAGCGAACCTGGGAATTGCCCAGGAACACCACCTCCGGCTGCTCCTGCAGCAACGTGAAGCGCATAGGAGTGGCCCAGCGCTCTATGTCCATGAGCTTGGGGTATCCCATATTTATTCCTGCCGTTTTTTTGCTGTCCCAGACATCATAAGGATTGATGAAATAGTTCACCGTTCCCGCCACCAGAAAGCCGCAAAAGGCCAAAACCGCAAATTGCAGGCAGAACCGCTTATACATCAGTTATTCATCTTCCTTTTTCCGCAAAGAAAACACGGCCAATACGGCCATGCCAGCCAAGGCCCCGAGGACAAAGCCAATGATGACATACTTCTTCTGCACACCGGCCTGAGCTGCCTCATGATGCATATCAACCAGCCTGAAATCCTCCACCACCTTGAGTTCGCTGCCACCGACCACAGGTGCCGATGTCTTGCGAACAGACTCCGTGAAAGCATCCATAATCTTCAAGTGGTTTTCCTCTACATAGGCGGTGTCTTTGGCATCGGTATCTGACAGCTGTATTTCCAGCTCATAGGCACCAGGCCCTGCACTTACCACCTGAAGGTGCTTTTCCATCCAATTGGCGCGGTCTATCATCGGCAATCTTTTCCAGCCGGCACAGATCTTTTCAATATCAAGTTTTTCTTCCAGTTCCGTGTAAGTGGTATACATAGAGCGCCAGGAATTGAGGAGTTCAGCAAGTTCTGCCTCCTGAGTCGTGTTCCCGTATGATACATAGGGAACAGGCTCAAATTTTACGACCCGTGAATACAGCAGATTCCCGTTGACCACGGCCGGAGGGGCTACGCTCCCCTTTTCCACATAAAGGATACCTGCTCCCAGCACGGCGCAGAGCAAGACCACATACCACTTACGCACAATATATTTAAGCATTTTGTCTGAATAATTCATCTTTCACTCGCTCCTATAACGCTTTGCGATATCTTTTTAGGCAGAAGCACCACAGCCCCATCACAGCCATATAATAGACGATGCGCGTGCTTGCATATCCGGTCAGCAACATGTCATCATGGGCCAGCATAAACAGAGGCCAGGCCAGGATTAAATACATCAGCAGACCAAAGAGCCCCCCCCTGCCGCTGCGCACAAAATGATAGCATGTTGTATATATCATCCCCATCAGGAACATGAGCATGGCCATGCCAGCATAGCCGTAATCCTGTATGTATCTTCTCAGGGAAGTATAAACGTTGGTATCCACACTGGTAAAGTGGGTGAATTCCAGGAACATGCTGGTTGGCGGAACCTCAGCCCCCAGGGATCCTAGGTTGCCATAAGCCCCCAACAGGGTGTGCCTGCCTATCCACTCATCGTCAGGATAATGACTCTGCAAAAAAACATCAAAAGCCGGCATCTGCGCGCCCGAATAATGAGACAGAATCTTGAAGGGGCCGCGCTCCAAAGAAACGCCTTTCCAAGTGAATGAGCCCACCACCAGGAAAGTCCCAAAAAATATGGTCAGGGCCACGACAATCAGGGATAATATCCGCATATTGCTCTTCAGTGAGATTCCATACCTTTCCTGATACAAGAACCCTGCCATCATGATGACCATGACCGTGATGGACAGAAACTCAATCCTGCCAGTACTTAGGACAATATGGGGTACATAGCCGAACAAGGGCAAAAGATACAGGATGTTGCTCCTGCTGAAATGCCTGCGGAACAGGTTGCAAAAAAAGGCGTAGGTGAAGTACACCGCCGTAGGCATCGCCAGGATGGAGCAATAGATCTGCAGCTTTGGCAAAGCCAGCAGCCTGGCTTCGATCAGTTTCCTGATAGTGGACAAGACGCCCCTGATCCCCATCACGTTGCCGTGCTCCATGGAGAGAACATACATATTTTGAAAAACGACGGCCGCCAGCACCAGCAAAACCAAAAAGACAGTCACCGGAATCCACGGCGGTATGTCAAAGATCTTTTTTGTCTGCTCCAGTGCCTGCCCCCCTACAGCCCTGACGCAAAAATGGCTGGCCAGCATTGCCCCCAGCCCAAACATCAGCAGGGCTGCCACTATCACCAGACAGGTCTCCGCATGGAAGCCAAACTGCCATAAATTCAGGTTCAGCATGGCCAGGAATGCGCTGTTGAGGAAGGAGGCAACAGCTATTACCCAGGGATAGAAAAAATCCTGTCCCGATGAAGAATACGCTATCAGCAATAGGAAAACCAGCATCAACACCAGTACATATATCAGCAACTTTCTTCCCCCTTCCCAAGATGTTCTTCTACTATGCCCAGGATATTGGCAGGTGAAAACTCGCCCCCGTAGCCATAATCCACATCTTCTCTTTTCATCACCCAGTCAATGTCAATATCCTCTGGCCCGTCAATGATACGCATGAATCTCGCGTCATAGTAGG
>JAGBLH010000012.1 GCA_017635515.1 Selenomonas sp. | reverse complement strand
GATTTCCTTTTCTGCCATGTCACTTCACCTCCACATCAGCGGGAACAGCAATGCGGCCCAGCACAGCGCTGGCTGCTGCCGTCTGGGGGCCGGCGAGATACACCTCGCTGGTCTTGTCACCCATGCGGCCCAGGAAATTGCGATTGGTCGTGGACACGCAACGCTCGCCGGGCGCCAGGATGCCCATGTAGCCCCCCAGGCAGGGCCCGCAGGTGGGACAGCTCACCACAGCACCAGCTTCGATGAAGATGTCGAAGAGGCCCTCGTGCATGGCCTGCTGATAGATGGCCTGGCTGCCGGGAATGACGATGCAGCGCACCCTGTCATGCACCTTGTGGCCCTTCATGACTTTGGCGGCAATCTGCAAATCCTCCAGACGCCCGTTGGTGCAGGAGCCGATGACCACCTGATCGATTTCCACAGGCTCCTTGATATCCTTCACTGCTTTGGTATTCCCCGGCAGGTGAGGGAAAGCTACCACAGGAGTGAGGGTGGAAAGGTCAATGGTGACAGTCTGCACATAGCTGGCATCCTCGTCTGCCACTACCGGCTCATAGGGCTGCTGCACGCGGCCTTCCACATACTCCCTGGTCACTTCGTCGAAGGGGAAGATGCCGTTCTTGCCGCCAGCCTCGATGGCCATATTGGCAATGGTCAGGCGGTCAGTCATGGAGAGTTCCTTCACGCCCTCCCCTGCAAATTCCAGGGACTTGTAGAGCGCGCCGTCCACGCCGATCATGCCGATGAGGGTGAGGATGACGTCCTTGCCCGTGATGTTTTCCGGCTTCTTGCCCGTCAGTTCCACCTTGATGGCCTCGGGCACCTTGAACCAGGCCTTGCCCGTAGCCATGGCCACCGCCAGGTCGGTGGTGCCCACGCCGGTGGAAAAGCCGTTCACGGCTCCATAGGTGCAGGTGTGGGAGTCAGCGCCGATGGTCAGCATGCCGGGGCCTACGATGCCCATTTCCGGCAGGATGACGTGCTCGATGCCCACCCGGCCCTGCTCGAAGTAATGCTTGAGCTCATGCTTGCGGGCGAAATCCCGCACAGCTTTCGCCAGCTGTGCCGACTTGATATCCTTGGCGGGCTGGAAGTGATCCGGCACCAAGGCAATTTTCTCCTTATCAAAGACAGGACGCCCAATTTTCTCAAACTCCTTGATGGACGGAGGCGCCGTCACATCATTGGCCAGCACCATGTCCAGGTCGCAGATGACCAGTTCCCCTGCGGCAACCGAGTCACGGCCTGCATGGCGGGCCAAAATCTTCTCGCTCATATTCATGCCCATAGGCTTGCCCTCCTTATTCACGAAAAGCCTTCCCCGAAGGACGGGGAAGGCTTTCCCTTATAAAGGTTTCAACGAAAAGGCATTTTCAGCCTCTTATACGCTGCCACCTCATCCACCGCCTACGGCGGTCCCCCTTCCCCATAGGGGAAGGCTTTTATTTCATTCAGCTTAGTCCTTGGACAGGTCGTCGCCGTCCTTGAGCCAGGACATCATGCCGCGGAGCTTCTTGCCCACCTGCTCGATCTCATGCTCGGCATGGATGCGGCGCTGTGCCAGGAAGTTGGCACGACCGGCAGCGCGGTTCTCCAGGAGCCAGTTGCGGGCAAAGGTGCCGTCCTGGATCTCGGTGAGGACCTTCTTCATTTCCTTCTTGGTCTCCTCGGTGACGATGCGGGGTCCGACCATGTAGTCGCCGTACTCAGCCGTATCGGAGACGGACTTGCGCATCTTGGCCATGCCGCCCTCGTAGAGGAGGTCGACGATGAGCTTCATCTCATGGAAGCACTCAAAGTATGCCATCTCGGGCTTGTAGCCGGCCTCAACCAGAGTCTCGAAGCCTGCCTGCATCAAGGCGCAGACACCGCCGCAGAGCACAGCCTGCTCGCCGAAGAGGTCAGTCTCGGTCTCGTCCTTGAAAGTGGTCTGGATGACACCTGCACGGGTGCCGCCGATGCCGCGGGCATAGGCCAGAGCCACGTCAAAGCACTTGCCGGTAGCATCCTGCTCCACTGCGAACACATCGGGCACGCCGCCACCCTCGGTGAAGGTACGGCGAACCAGATGGCCGGGGCCCTTGGGGGCCACCATGAAGACATCCACGTCTGCAGGAGGCACGATCTGCTTGAAATGGATGTTGAAGCCGTGAGCGAAGGCGAGAGCACTGCCGGACTTGAGGTTCGGGGCAATCTCATTCTTGTAGACGTCAGCCTGCTTCTCATCCGGGATCAGGATCATGGTGATGTCAGCCTGCTTGACGGCCTCAGCCACCGGCAGGACCTTCAGGCCCTGGCCCTCGGCCACAGCCTTGGACTTGGAGCCTTCATAGAGGCCGATGACCACGTTCACGCCGCTTTCCTTGAGGTTCAGGGCATGGGCATGGCCCTGGCTGCCGTAGCCGATAATGGCAACGGTCTTGCCGTTCATGACTTCCCAGTTGACATCCTGATCATAGTAAGTTTTTGCCATAGTACTCTCTCTCCTCACAGTGTTCATATATGGTATGTTCTCCGCGCTCAAGGGCGATGAGCCCAGTGCGGATGACCTCGGCAATGCCATAGGGCTGCACCAGCCTCAGGAAAGCCGTCACCTTGTCATCGCTGCCGGTTATCTCGAACATCAAGGTGGTGGATTCCACATCTACCACATGCGCCCGAAACAACTCGGCCATCTTCAGGACATCAAGGCGGCTCTGGTCATCTGCATGAACCTTCACCATCGTCATGCCGCGGCATACTGCCGTCTTTTCATCCAGCCTTTGGACAGCCCGCACAACCGGCATTTTCTCCAGCTGCTTGATGATCTGCTCCACCAGCTGCTCATCCCCCTGCACCACCACGGTGATGCGGGAGCACTCCGGCGTTTCCGTCACACCCACAGACAGGCTGTCGATGTTGAACTCCCGCCGGGAAAACATGCTTACGACCCTGACCAGGACACCGGTCTGGTTCTCTACGAAAACCGACAAAACGTGCTTCATAGGTTCCCCCCCATCAGCTTCCTGCGGCTCTTCACAGTCAGCACAATTGTTGTAAACATGTACACTTTAGTGAAAATAATACTACACTTTTCTCCATTTAGCAAGGACTTTTTTTTCTCACGGGCACACTCTGCGATACAAACAGGAGCCAGCCAAGGGGCGGCTCCTGTAGCACCGTTCTAACGCTTCTGCTGCATTTTTGCCGCAGAGAAAGATTCATCGCCAGCATTCTTTTTCAGTACAGCAAGCAGGGATTAGCCCCTTGGCAGCGAATATAGCCATCATGAGTGCAATGCAAGCATACCCATTCTGCAATTTTTGGTCTACATAAAAGAGGTGTTAGCTTAATGTTAGGTTTTTTTTCCAAGAATAAAAACAACCCCGCCCCCGAGGCTGCTCCACCTGCTGCTGCGCCCACCGTGGCCGAGAGAGTTCATGCCCATGTCACCCAGCCGCCTCCGGGCACGGCCCAGCAGGACATGAAGGCTGTCTATCTGAGCCGCAGCGAGCTCTCCGGCGGCAAGGTCAAGGAACTCTGCAACCTGCCGGGAGGCACTGCCCTGGTCATGGGCTTCATCTCCCCGGATCTCTCCGTGCCGGAGGTGGCCAGGACTCTCAAGCAGGAAATGCCCCCCAATGCCAGGCTCATCCTCATGACCACCTGCGGCGAGCTCTGCCGCGTCCCCGGCCATCACACCTACTACCAGGATGCCCCGGAAAGCCGTGGCAAAGTGCTCTTGCAGGCCTTTTCCAGGCGCATGGTGGAGGATGTCTACATCGCCAGCATACCGCTCCCCAACGAAGACCTGCGCCAGGGAGAGGTCACCATGAGCGTGGCCGAAAGGGTGTCAGCCCTCAAGGCAGAATTTGCCAAGCATCATGTGCCCTTCCGCGTCTCCGTGAACCACACCTTCGCCTTTGTCTACATCGACGGCGTGTCCAGCTGCGAGAACTTCGTGCTGCAAGCCCTCTTTGACAGCGGGCAGCTGCCCTGTCCCTATATCGGCGGCAGCGCCGGTGGCGACCTGAATCTTGGGCGCACCTACATCTATAATGACAGTGAGTGCCTTGAGAACCATGCGGTCATCGCCGTGGTGCGCCTCACCAGGGAATACCGCTACGGCATTCTGAAATCCCAGGCCGCTGAACCAGTCTACGGCACCACCTTCACCATCGGTGTCGCCAACAGTTCCCTGCGCTACATTGAAACAGTGCTAGACGCAAACGGCGAAGAAAAATCCTTCATTGATGCCCTGAAAGATTACTTCCATGTCAACACGGTAAGCGAAGTAGAAACTGCCATGCAGGACTACACCTTCGCCACCAATGTGAACGGGGAATACTTCATTCGCACTATTTCCAAGATAGACGCCGACAATGACCGCATCCATTTCTATTGCGACATCGTCACTGGCGAGGAGCTCTGCCTCATGAAGCGGGTGTCCCTGACTCAGACTGTGAAAGCAGACTACAACGAGTACATCAAGGGCAAGCCCACCCCCATCGGCGGCATCCTCAATGACTGCATCCTGCGTCGCTTGGGCTACCCTGACGAAATCAGCCATGTGGATGAATTCGAGAACATCCCCGTGGCAGGCTTCTCCAGCTTGGGCGAAGTGCTGGGACTGCATGTGAACGAAACCCTCACCGCCATTTTCTTCTTCCATGTGGCACTGGGCGAATCCTATCGGGACGAATATCTGGACAAGTTCGCCAGCCACTACTCCGACTGCCGGGCCTACTTCTTCAACCGGGAAATGGCCAGGCAAAAGCATACGGATCTCCTGAAGGACAACCTCATCAACATGTTCCGCGACTACCAGAGCAAGATGCCTAGCATCGTGAACACCATCGTGCGGATGTCCAAGGACTCCGAAGGGCTCCAAGGTGCCATACAGCAGCTGGCAGGAGGCCTTGAAGAGCAGAACAAGCTCTTCAAGATGCTCATGAACCGCATGGGCGAGATTACCCCGAAACTTGATCTTCTGAGCCAACGTGCCCAGAAGATCAACGATGTCATGAACATGATCAACGAGATTGCCGCCCAGACGAACCTCCTGGCCCTGAACGCCGCCATCGAGGCAGCGAGAGCCGGCGAAGCAGGCCGCGGCTTCTCCGTGGTAGCCCAGGAAGTCAGGAAGCTCTCCGAGAACACCCAGACCAGCCTCCAGACCTCCGACGAAGCCATCAAGACCCTCCTGGCAGATGTGAAGCAGATAGACGAAATCTTGGCAGAAAACGACCAGTTCGAGACCAAGATCGCCGACTTCGACAAGAGCTTCAGCGGCCAGATGAAAGGCCTCCACGCCAACCTGGCCGATGGCCTCAAGCACATCCAGAAATCCACCGACTCCATCAAGGAACTGGAACGCCTCAACGACGTCACCCAGAAAGAGATGGAAAATCTCACGGTCATCATCAAGAATATCGAGATGGGTATCTGATAATACCGGCAATATAAAATGCGGGCCCCGCCAAAGGGCCCGCATTTTCATTGCTTCAATTCAACTCTATGAACTTCATGATGACGAACATCAAAAGCCCAATCCCCGCCCCCACGATGGAGCCGTTCATGCGGATCCACAGAAGGTCTGGCTCTACCTTGTCGTAGACCAGATGGTTGAGCTGCTTGTCCGTGAGCCTGGAGAGCACGGAGGTCACCACCACTCCCACCAGTGTCTGGGCGTGGAGGGCAGAGCGGGCAATGAGGTCGTAAAGGAAATGGCCCACATTGCGGCGCAGTTCCTCATCGCTCTTCAAGAGTTCCAGGATGCGCTGGTACTCCTCCCCAATCAGCCCCGCCAGCCGCGACTGGAGCATGGGCAGGTGCTCTGCCAGGGGATCTACGGAGCGGGCCTGGTCTTCGGCCAGATGGGCCTGCAGATGGCTGAAGGTGCGAGCCACCGCCTCTTCCAGCGGCAGCTCTGCCAGCAGGCTGTCCTTCATATCGTGGATCAGCTGATGGAAGGCCGGGTCGAGATTCAGCACCACGGACTTCTCGTAGAAGAGCGCCAGCAAATCTTCCTGCAACTGGCTCTCAGCCTTGGTCAGCTCTGCCAGCATCTCCAGCAGCTGCTTCTGTATCAGCTCTGCCGCTTCCTCCAAGTCCACCAGATTGGTGGCCTCCAGGAAGCCTGCCGCCAGGAGGTTCCAGAAGTCCCCCTTGGTGCGCTCCTTCTCGTAGGCCTGCAAGTATTTCTCTATGGCCTGCTTGGTCTCAGGCTTCTCCACCTGCATATACCCATAGGCCGCCAGCTTCGCCAGTATCTCATGATCCCTGCCGCTGCGGGATAGCCAGCGTCCGAACTCCCCGAAGAAGTTCTCCGGCTCCACCGCCTCCAGGGTTTTCCTGAACCTTGAGGCAATCTCTGCTGCCTGCTCACCGCTGCTCTCCTCCACCAAGATGTTGCGGGCATAGACCAGGAGCCGCCCGGTCAGGCGGGATTTTGTCTCAGGCTGGTCAAGCCAGTTCAGCAGCATGGGCATGAGGTGCAGCTTCTCCAGATGGTGGAAAATCTTCCGCTTGGAAAAGAACTCCTTCTGCACCAAAGTCACCGAAGCCTTGATGAAGGCATCCCGGCGGCGGGGCAGGATGGCGGTGTGGTAGGGAAAGCCCAAGGGCTTCTCAAAGAGCGCCGTCACCGCAAACCAGTCCGCCAGGCCACCCACCAGAGCCGCCTCGGCACAGAACAGCAAGCCGTCTGCCAAGAGGCTCGCAGGATAGGAAAGATGCAGGCAGAGGCAGAAGAGGAAGACCACCAGCACAAAGAGCAGGGTCTTGTCTGCCTGATTCCAGTTGCGCCAAATCACAGGCCCCACATCCTTTCTGCCAGGGTCACCAGGATATAAAGCCCCATGCCCACCAAAGCCCCCACGATGGCGCCATTGATGCGGATCATCTGCAGATCGTCCTGCACCTTGTCCTCCACGAACTCCACCAGCTCGTCATCGCTGAACTCCTCCAGCCGCTCCCGGATGATGCCGGGAATCAGGCGGTGATGCTTGGCAAGCTCCGCTTCCAGGAAGTCCTTGAGCTTCGCATCAAAGCGCTGCTGCATTTCCGCCGAGCTCACAAAACTATCCAGATTGCTGTCCACGAAGGAGCGCAGCCCCGGCAGCCAGAAGGGCTCTTCACCCTTCACATTGGCTTCCAGCCAGCGGGAGAGCAAAGGTTCCAGCTCCAGCTTGCCCACCAGATTGTCCTTCCACTCCTTCAGCAGCTTGTGCAGGCTTTCATCCCGGCTGAAATTCATCAGCATGGTTTCCAGACCAGCCTTCAGGGAGGCATAGCTCTGGGTCTGACCCGAAAGCAGTTCCTGCAGCTGGCTTTGCATCTTCTCATTGAGGATAGCCAGCATCTTCTCATCGCTCAGATCCATCAGTTCCAGCACAAAGGCCCTGCCCGCTGAATCCCCCTCATACTCCTTCCGCAGGAGGCTGATATGGGACAGCATGACCTGCTGGAAAGCGGGCGCAGCCAGCACCTCCTGCCCTATGGTGAGCATGCTGTGCAGGATGCCGCGGGAATGCTTTTCCTCCGCCAGCAGCCGCACCAGATCCATCAGGATATTTTCCAGTGGCAGGGACTGGAGGCCGTCGCGGATGGAGGGAGCCAGTTCCCTAGCCACCCTGTCGGTATCCAGGGCATTGATGCCCCGCAGGAGCACCTGGCTGGCTACCTCGCGCACCCGCTCACGGCCCCCCCGGTGCTGGATATAATCCACCATCAGGGCCGCCGTATCCTGCTCCCGTATGACCTTCATGATATTTTCCGTGCTCAAGAGGTCTTCGCTGGCAAATCTGACAATGGCCTCCATGATGCGGGGCCGGTTGCGCCGCAAAATGTCCGTCCTGTAGGCGATGCCCAGGGGACGGCGGAAGATGGCGGTCACGGCGAACCAGTCCGCCAGGCCACCGATGGTGGCAGCCAAAAAGCCATGGTGCAGCAGTCCTGCCCCAAAGCCGCCCTGCACCCCCAGAGTGCCCAAAAAACCTGCCGCACTGAGCCCCAGAGCCAGATTGGCCTTGTTTTTCTTCTGCATTAAAGCTTCTGCCCCAATTCTTTCAAATAAGCCTTGAAATCTGCCCCCAGGTCCTCACGCCGCAGGGCAAATTCCACCGTAGCCTTCAAAAAGCCCAGCTTGTCACCCAGGTCATAGCGCTGGCCCTCGAAATCATAGGCGTAGACAAAATCCTCCTTCGCCTGCACCTTCAGGGCATCAGTGAGCTGGATCTCGCCCCCCTTGCCGGGCTGGGTTTCCTCAAGGATCTGGAAGATGGAAGGCTTGATGATGTAGCGGCCCAATACCGCCATGCGGCTGGGAGCATGGCCCACCTCTGGTTTTTCCACCATGTCAAGGACTTTCAGCAGGCGC
Source organism: Selenomonas sp. (assembly GCA_017635515.1). Classification (GTDB taxonomy): domain Bacteria; phylum Bacillota; class Negativicutes; order Selenomonadales; family Selenomonadaceae; genus Selenomonas_B. The sequence goes on along the minus strand of JAGBLH010000012.1, from coordinate 37,927 downwards.
GGGTTGTTGCCCTGCTCCCCGTCAATGATGCCATAGGAAGAGACCTTGTCCTCCGGCACCGTCTGGCAGCCCAGCACAGAACCGCCAGTCTTCTCATAAACCTCGATCAGCTGCTTCAGGGCAGGCTTCTCGGGATTATAGACCACATCATCCCCCAGCAGCACCGCAAAGGGCTCGTCGCTGACAAAAGCCTTGGCGCAGAGAATGGCATCCCCCAGGCCGTTCATATGGCGCTGGCGGATATAGTGGATGTTGATATCCGCCGTCTCCTGCACCAGCTTCAAGAGATCCAGCTTGCCCTTCTTCTCCAGTTCTCGCTCCAAAGTAGGGGCGGAGTCGAAATGATCCTCGATAGAGCGCTTGCCGTGGCCGCTGACGATGAGGATGTCCTCGATGCCGCTGGCGATGGCCTCCTCCACGATGTACTGGATGGTGGGCTTGTCCACAATGGGAAGCATTTCCTTGGGCGTAGCCTTGGTGGCCGGAAGGAAACGTGTGCCATAGCCTGCTGCCGGAATGACGGCTTTTCTGATTTTCTGCATAGTAAAATCCCTGCCCATCTTAATATTTTAATATTTGGTGTAAAGCCACCCTTCTTATTTTACACCAAAAAGGGATTCCTTGCCACCATAGGCGGCAGGAATCCCTCATTCTTGCAAAACTTAGCTGGCAGCCATGAGGCACTCGGCAGACCTGTCTGCCTCCCTCATCCTTGCCACGAACGAATCCGTCAGGCGCAGCTCGTAGGAAACCTTGCCCCGGAGCACCTGCAGTTCCCTTCTGCTGGGGGCTGCGGAACTGCCGTCAGGCAGGAAGGCACAGATGGCGGCGTGCTCATGGCTGCCTGCCAGAACCAGGGCCTTGTCAGCTCCCACGCCTTCCTGCTTGTCCATGAGCAGGCGCATGGCTGCAGGGCCGGGCATGAAGCCCTTCGTCCCATCCAGAACCAGATAATCCTTGCCCTCTGCCACAAAGCCTTTTACCACCATCATGTCTGTTCACCGGCCTTTCTGCGCTCTAATGATATATAAGTCCCTTCCAAATCGTGCTCGCGAATCCCTCACGATGGCTTTATTATATCAGTCATTTTCTTCTAGGAAAATCACAAAATATGCTTTCTAACTTGCAAAAAATGTACTAGAATATGACTAGCAGAGCTTCTAAGATACCGAAAGGACAAAACTATGGCAGGCTATCAGAAAAAAGGCTATCTTATCAGCGATTTCAGGGTTTTCCGCCTAAAAGACGCTGCCATGAAGGAGATTCCCTTCCACTACCACGACTTCCACAAGATAATCCTCTTCCTGGACGGCAAAGTGGACTACGTCATCGAAGGCAAGACATATGCTTTGCAGCCTGGGGACCTGGTCTTCGTATCAGCAGGCGAGATCCATCGCCCCATCATCTACTGGGAGGACGAAAACGGCCCCCTGCCCTATGAACGCATTGTCATCTATATCGCCCCTGATTTTTTGGAAAGATGGCTGGAAGAAGGTGGCCGTGGCGTTGACTTCTCCGAGTGCTTCCAAAAGGCCAGGGAAACCGCCAGCGTCATGCACCAGCCCCCGGGCACCAGCCATGACCTGCTCTACCATATGGACAAGCTGGAAAAGACCGCCCGCGGGGATGGGTTTGGCAACGAGCTCTATACGGAAATCCTCTTCATCGAGTTCATGATCCTGGTGAACCGCTCCCTGATCGAGCATGAGCTCAGCGCCCTTGAGAACGCCTCCTATGACCCCAAAATCCAGGAGGTGCTGACCTATATCGGCGGGCATCTGGCCGAAGACCTCAGCGTGGAGTCCCTGGCTGCCAAAGCCTATATGAGCAAGTTCTACCTCATGCGGAAGTTCAAGGCAGATACGGGCTACGGCCTGCACCAGTACATCCGCAGCAAGCGGCTGCTGATGGCCAGGGATTTGCTCAAGACAGATGCGCCTATCACCCAGATTGCTTCAGGTGTTGGCTTCATGGATTATTCCACCTTCTCCCGGGCCTTCAAGTCCATGTTTGGCTGCACTCCCAGGGAATACAGGAACAGCCAGGTCAAATGAAACTTGCCCCAATGAAAAAACCTTGCCCAAACCAGCAAAGGCTTGGGCAAGGTTTTTCCTTATTTCTCAGAGATGCCAGAACCAAATATACACATTGGCCATGGCGATGGTCAGAAGCATCACTGGCAAAGCCACCTTCATGAAGCCCAGGAAGGAAATCTGCTTGCCGTGCTGGGCGGCCAGGGAGGCTACCACCACATTGGCGCTGGCACCGATGAGGGTGCCGTTGCCCCCCAGGCAGGCGCCCAGAGCCAAACTCCACCACATGGGCTCCAGGTTGGAAAGACTCATGGCGCCCATATCCTGAATCAAGGGAATCAAGGTGGCCACGAAGGGAATGTTGTCGATGAAGGCAGAGGCAAAGGCACTCATCCAGAGAATCAGGATGGCAGTGCCCTCCACACTTCCCTGGGTGATCTTGATGGCCTCAGCCGCCAGCATCTTGATGACGCCGGTTTCCACCAGCGCACCCACCAGCACGAAGAGGCCGGCGAAGAAGAAGATGGCCAGCCACTCCACCTTGGAGAGGACCTTAGCAATCATACCCTCATTCTGAGGATAGGAGATGAGCAGCAGGAAGCCTGCCCCAAAGAGGGCTGCCGTAGCCGTTTCCAGATGCAGGGTGCTGTGGAGCACGAACATGGTGAGGGTCAGGCCGATGGCCAGCAGGCACTTTTTCAGCAGGTCCGGCTTGGCAATCTGGCTGCTGGCATTGAGGCTCATGACCTTAGCCTGAAGCTCAGGCTCCGTGTGCAGCTGCTTGCGATAAAGGAGCACCAGCAGGGCCTCCACCACAATGAAGATGACGATGGATACTCCCGTCATGTTCCGGATGAAGTCCATGAAGGACAGGCCCACAGCACTGCCGATCATGATATTGGGCGGGTCACCAATCAAGGTGGCGGTACCGCCGATATTGGAAGACAGTATCTGGGCAAAGAGATAAGGCTTCACATCCACCTTCAGCTGGGAAGTGATGCTGAAGGTAATGGGCACCGTCAGCAGCACCGTGGTGACATTATCCAGCAAAGCCGAGCATGCCGCCGTAATGACAGACAAGGCCACCAGCAGGGCCACAGGCTCTGCCTTGACCTTCTTGGCTGCCCAGATAGCCAGGAAGTTGAACAGCCCTGTCTCGCTGGTGACATTGACGATGGTCATCATGCCGATAAGCAGCCCCAGTGTATTGAAGTCAATATGATGAATGGCCGTCTCCTGATCAAGGATGCCCAGGATGATCATCAGCATGGCACCGAAGATACCCACAATGGTACGGTGCATCTTCTCAGAAATAATAAGTGCATAAGCTATCACGAAAATCGTGACAGCTATCATAGTCTGCGTTTCCATGTAATCCCCTTTCTCTCGCTGCCTTCCCCTTGAGGGGAAGGTTTTTTATGCATTACCTAAGTTGATTTTCGGCTCCAGAATGATTTTCTGCCCTTCCTTCTTCACCTTGAAGCCATAACTGGTGATGCCCTGCAAGGCCAGTTCCATCTTCAGCTGGGTCAGGGCCTTGCCCAGTTCGTCAGTGAGGGCAGGCGTGAAGCCCATCCTGCTGAGGTTCACCAGGGGGGCAGCTTCTGCTGCTTCCTTCTTTTTCTGCACCTGTGCCGCTTCAGCCTTGACGAACTTAGTTTCAATGGTATCTTCCTCCACAAAGTTCTTCAGCATCTCCTTGTCGGAAAGATCCCGGGGGATTTTCGCCTTGGGCGGTTTCTTGGTCATCTTTGACATATTCTCACCTTCTTAGCCTTTCTGGCTGGCCTTGGCCCAGCTGTCCCGGAGGCCCACCACCCGGTTGAACACCAGATGGTCTGGCGTAGTATCAGGATCAACTACGAAATAGCCGTCACGCAGGAACTGATAGTGGGTGCCTGCAGCCGTCAGCTTCACGCTGGGCTCAATCCAGGCCTTCTCGATAACCTCCAGGGAATCCTTGTTCAGGGACTCGATGAAGTTATCTGGTACATTGCCATCCTCGTCCGTCTCGATGAGGTAGTCATAGAGACGCACCTCGGCGGGCAGGGCAGTCTTGGCTGCCACCCAATGAATGGTGCCCTTGATCTTGCGATTGGCTGTAGGACCGCCAGTCTTGGAATCCAGGTCGGCGGTGCAGCGCAGCTCAACTACCTTGCCCGCTTCATCCTTCACCACTTCCTCGCACTTGATGATATAGGCATGCTTCAGGCGCACCTCCCCGCCGGGCTTCAGGCGGAAGAACTTCTTGGGAGCGTCCTCCATGAAATCTTCCTGCTCGATGTAAAGCTCACGGGAGAAGGGCACGAAGCGGCTGCCGCCGTGCATGGGATTGTTGTCGGCTATAAGCCACTCTTCCTTGTCCTCGGGATAGTTGGTGATAGTGACCTTCAGGGGGCGCAGCACCGCCATAACGCGGTCGGCATGCTCGTTCAAATCATCGCGGACGCAGTGCTCCAGCATGGCGGCATCCACCAGGCTGTTGGCCTTGGCTACGCCGATTTCCTCACAGAACTTCCTGAGGGCCGCAGGGGTATAGCCACGGCGGCGCAGGCCTGCCACAGTGGGCATGCGGGGATCGTCCCAGCCGGAGACAATGCCCTCCTCCACCAGCTGGCGGAGCTTCCGCTTGCTGGTGACAGTATTGGTGAGATTCAGACGGGCAAACTCAATCTGGCGGGGACGCTTGCCCTCCTCAAAGCCCAAGGAGTCCAGCAGCCAGTCATAGAAGGGACGGTGCTCCTCGAACTCCAGGGTACAGACGGAGTGGGTGATGTTCTCGATGGCATCGGACAGGGGATGGGCAAAGTCATACATGGGATAGATGCACCATGCATCCCCGGTGCGGTGATGATGGGCATGGGCGATGCGGTAGATGACCGTGTCACGCATGACCAGATTGGGAGAGGCCATATCAATCTTGGCCCTCAGCACATGGCTGCCGTCCTCGAACTCCCCCGCCCTCATGCGGCGGAACAAGTCAAGATTCTCCTCCACGCTGCGATTACGGTAAGGGCTTTCCTTGCCCGGCTCCGTAAGGGTGCCGCGATAGGCCTTGATTTCCTCGGCGGACAAGTCGTCCACATAGGCCAGCCCCTTCTTGATCAGCTCCTCAGCGTAGCCGTAGAGCTTCTCGAAGTAGTCGGAAGCGTAAAAGCGACGGTCCCCCCAGGAAAAGCCCAGCCACTTGATGTCCTCCTGGATGGAGTCCACATACTCCGTGTCCTCCTTGGTGGGGTTGGTATCGTCAAAGCGCAGGTTGCAAAGGCCCTGATTCCGCTCTGCCAGCCCGAAGTTCAGGCAGATAGATTTCACATGGCCGATATGCAGATAGCCGTTAGGCTCAGGTGGGAAACGGGTATGAATACCTTCGGTGTATTTCCCCTGGGAAAGGTCGTCCTCAATGATGTTTTGGATAAAGTTCGAGGACAGCTTAGTTTCTGCCATAAAAATTCTCTCCTTGCTCAATAGATGTCTGCTGCATCCTTGGTCTTGCATTTTTCTTCTATGTAGCTGTACATGCGGTCAAAGCCCGGCTTCAGCTCCGGCTGCTCCTTCACAGGCAGGTGCTCCACCACTTTATCCACATAGCCCTTCTCCACCACTTTTTTCAGTGTCCAGGCAAAATTGATATCATAGACCCACATGAGCCGCACCAGCACCCGGTCCCCCTGGGTCTTGATGCGGTAGTAATCCACCTGATTTCCCTCAGCAAAGTCCCGCACAAAGCCCTCGCTCACCAGATGCTCCCCTGTATCCTTCACGAACTTGGGCATCATGGCGTCCTCATTATCAAGATAGGGCGTAAGCACACGGTAAATATCCAGTTTGTCCGCATCCCGCAAGAGTTTGGCAAAAAGCAGCTCACGCTTGCTATCCGTAGGCTCAATAACTTTCTTATTGTGGTTCTTGATAGCAAAACGCACCAAGGCTTCATCCTCTGGTGCCAGTTTCTTCATCAGCTCCAGTTCATCAAGCACCTTCAGCCCCAAATCCGCATGGTCTTCCGACTGGGAATCGTTGAAGGTCTGATAGAGGCTGTACTGACGGAACCTGCCCACATCATGGAAAAGCCCCATGATCTCTGCCAATTGCACATCATGGGCATTTAACTGCAAGTGCCTCGCCAGTTCCCTGGCAATGGAAGTCACATACCCAGTATGCACTTCCTTGATGCGTATGCCCAGCATGACCTCTTCATCATCTGTATGGAAGGTCTTCATATACTTGTCCATCCAGCTGTGCATCTCTTTCAGCAGCGGCTGCAAATCTTCTCCTGCCAAAATCAGGCCCCCCTCAAAATCTTCTTTAAGCCTACATTATACTACTTACTACTAATACTTGCAATCAACCACAAAGGTCTTCCAGCCACAGGAGCACAGGCACCATAGCCAGGGCAGGCAGGTAGTTTATCACTTTGAGCTTCGTCAGTTCCAGCATATTCAGCCCAATGGCCACAATCAGCAAGCTGCCGATGCAGGAAATCTCCTTGATCAGCTCCGGGGAAATAAAGGGAGCCAGCCTCTCCGCAAAGAGCACGATGCCCCCCTGGAAGACCAGCGTAAAAAGTGCCGAGCCCATGACCCCCACTCCCATGGCTGCCCCCATGATGGTGCCCGACACCAAGTCCAGCAGGGATTTGGTATAGAGCAAGGTGAAATCGGCGGAAAGACCTGCATTCAGCGAACCTACAATGACCATAGCACCCACATTCATAATCAGGCAGGAGGTCACAAAGGCGTTGGCGATTTTCGCTCCCGCTCCCTGGCCGGCATAGCGGGAAGTTATTCTTTCCGTGAAGCGGTTCACCCGTCCTTCTAAGTCTTGCCACTCTCCTATGAGCACCCCCAGCACACAGGCCACGATCATCAGAAGAATCCTCTCCTCTGCCACCGCCCCCTGCACTCCGATGACCACGGTGCAAAGCCCCAAAGCCTTCATGACGGCCTCAGAGATATGCTGCGGTATCCCCCGCCTCAGCAGCAAGCCCATAGTCGTGCCCAAGATAATAGCCACGGTATTGACGATTACGGCAAACATAGCCAGCCCCCTTCCCTTGCAATAAGGCAATATTGGAACATTGTAACATAAAAAAAAAATGTCTGCACTATTGACAGGGTGAGTTCTCTCCTGTATAATCTTTAACTGTCGATAAGACATAGGGGTATCGCCAAGTTGGTAAGGCACGGGATTCTGAATCCCGCATGCGTTGGTTCGAGTCCAGCTACCCCTGCCATTGAAAATATAGCCGCAAGCTCTGCTTGCGGCTTTTTCGTTGCCGTAAGCCCTCCCCTCCGGGCGGTGGCTCGCCGTCGTCAAACAATAGCAAGAAAGGCTTTGCGAATAATGGCAAGAATCAAGGACGTTGCAAGAGAAGCAGGAGTGGCGGCCAGCACCGTTTCCCTGGTCATGAACAAGAAGGGCTATGTGTCCGAAGCCACCAGGGCCAAGGTTGAAGCCGCCATGAAGAAGCTCAACTACGTGCCCAGCGAAGTGGCCCGGAACCTCTCCCTCAACCGCACCAACACCATCGGGGTCATCATGCCCTCCCTCTCCCATCCCTTCTTCGGGGAGGTGGTGGAGGCCCTGGAGGCCGCCCTCTACGAGCAGAACTACAAGATGATGCTCTGCTGCACCCAGCACAAGGAGAACTCCGAGCGCACCTTCGTGGAGATGCTGCGCCGCCGCACCATGGACGGTATCATCATGGGCGCCCACTCCCTGGACGTGGCCCTTTATGATGATCTGAAGCAGCCTATTGTGGCCTTTGACCGCTACCTCAATGACAATATCCCCATCGTCCACTGCGACCACCATCAAGGAGGCCAGCTGGCAGCCCAAATCCTCCTCAGCCAGGGCTGCAGGCAGGTAGTGGAAATCGTGGGCTATCAGGGAGTCAGCACCCCAGCCAATGAATACCATTGGGTGGCAGCAGACAGGCTGCGCCGCCACGGCGTGCAGGTAGAGATGCTGGAAATGCCGTGGAACGCTTTCAGCTACCGGGACTTCATGGCCTCTGCCCGGGAACTTTTCCAGAAGTACCCTGAGGCAGATGGCATCCTGGGAGCAGATCTGTCCGTCTCTGCCTGCCTGAACGTGGCTGCAGAAATGGGACGCAGAGTGCCCGAGGACTTGAAGCTCCTGGCCTACGACGGCACTGCCGCCACCCGCATGGGCCTGCAGCCCATCACGGCCATACGGCAGCCCATCGAGGAGCTGGCGCAGCTGGCCGTAAAGAAAATCATCAATCTGGTCAACGAAGAACAGGACGACAGCCCCTGGGTGCTGCCGCCAAGTCTGTTGGCAGGGAAAACCTGCTGAAGGACTAGGGCCTCCCCTAAGGGGGCTTTTTTTCATGCCCTTTTATTGCTTCACCGCCATTTCATATATTTTTTTCCGAAAGGATATTGACAAACTCCCATTGTTCCACTATTATAAACATATCGAACCGATTTGATATTGGTTCGATTCTCTAAAAGCTTTTGTCGAACCGATTCGACACGATGTGAGGGATGGAAAATGCAAGAAGCGATGAAAGTAACCAACCAGCGCTACCGGCTGGGCTACCACCTGATGACCAAGGGGGGCTGGATGAACGACCCCAATGGCTTTTCCTGGTTCAAGGGCTATTACCACATGTTCTACCAGTATTACCCCTACGCCGCTGAGTGGGGCCCCATGCACTGGGGACATGCCCGCAGCAAGGATCTGGTACACTGGGAAACCCTGCCTGTGGCCCTCTGCCCGGACGAAAATGAGGACGGCTGCTTCTCCGGCAGCGCCGTGGTCTACGATGACAAGCTCTGGCTCATCTACACCGGCCACCATGTCACGAACCCCAAGGACAGCGAAGAATTCTACCAGGACCAGAATATCGCCTGGTCCGAGGATGGCATCACCTTCCACAAATACGAAGGCAATCCTGTGCTCCGCGCCCCGGAGGGCAACACCAAGCACTTCCGCGACCCCAAGGTCTGGCAGGAAGGCGATACCTTCTACATGGTGCTGGGCAGCCAGGGCAGCGATGAGCTGGGCCGGGCCCTGCTCTATGAATCAAAGGACTTGAAGCAGTGGCAGCCCGTTTCGGTGCTGGACAAGGCCGCTACCCTCGAGGATGAGGGCTATATGTGGGAATGCCCGGACTTCTTCCGCCTGGACGGCAGGGACATCCTGCTCATGTCCCCCCAGGGACTGGAACCCCAGGGAGACTGCTTCCGCAATCTCAACCAGACGGGCTACCTCCTGGGCAGCCGGGACGAGCACGAGCATCTGGTGCGGAAGAATTTCACGGAAATCGACCGGGGGCATGACTTCTACGCCACCCAGACCATGCTGGCCCCGGATGGCAGGAGGCTCATGACCGCTTGGATGAACGCCTGGGACTCCCCCATGCAGGAAAAAGAGGACGGCTGGGCAGGAGCCCTGACCCTCCCCAGGGAATTAAGAGTGGAAAAGGGACGCCTTTATCAGCAGCCCGCCAGGGAAATGGCCTCCATGCGCACCAGGACCCTGCTGGCAGGCAGTCTGGCCGCCGGCAGCCGCCTGCCCATCCCTGCCACCTCCGAGCTGGAACTGGAGTTCCGGGAAGCCGGAGACTTCAACGGCAGCCTGCTGAAAATCACCGGCGGCACCCAGCAGCTGGAAATATCCCTGGATGCCAAGGGCGGGCGCATCATTGTGCAGCGCACCACCAAAGATGGCTCCAGAGCCGCCCGGCTCCTGCCTTTCGAGGACCTGAAGCTGCATATTTTCGTAGACAAGAGTTCCGCAGAAATCTTTGTCAATGAAGGCGAACTCACCTTCACCGAGCGCATTTACTGGCAGGAACCTCTGGAGCTTTCCCTCAGCGGCAAAGCCGCGGAGGCAGCCCGCGTTTATGCTTTGGAAAAGGAAACCAATCAATATTGATTTTGCATTCATGAGTTAGGGGGATTTAATCATGAAATTATTGCAAGCCTTTGGCAATCCGTTCTACCGCATGGGTTCCTTGCAGATGCTGCTGTTCTTCGCAGGCTGGGGCATCTGGTGGTCCTTCTTCCAGATCTGGCTCACCATCAAGCAGGGCTTTTCCGGCGCCCAGGTGGGCACCATTTTCTCCTTTGGCTCTGCCGCAGCCCTCATGCTGATGTTCGTCTACGGCTCCATTCAGGACAAGCTGGGCATGAAAAGGAATCTACTCATCGCCCTGATTGCCTGCCAGGTGTTCCTGGCTCCCTTCTTCACCTGGGTATATGTACCCATGCTGGAAGCCAACTTCTACGTAGGTGCCGTAGTAGGCGCTATCTATCTGGCAGTTTCCTACCTTGCCGCCTGCCCCGTCTTTGAGGCCGTCACTGAGCGCATGAGCCGCCGCTTCCACTTCGAATTTGGCCAGGCCAGGGCCTGGGGTTCCTTCGGCTATGCCATCTCCGCTTTGGCTGCCGGCTTCCTCTTCACCATCAGCCCCTATCTGGTCTTCTGGACCGGCTCTGCCGTCTCCGCCGTGCTGCTGGCCCTCCTGCTCTTCATGAAGCCCGAAAAGGACGAAGAGAACCTTGCCCGTTATGAGGACAAGGAAGAAAGCCTGAAAGACAGCAAGACCCCTTCCATGAAGGATATCCTGGGCGTGTTCAAGATCGGTGACGTGTGGAAAATCATCGGTTTCGTGATCATGAGCTGGACCTTCTACACAGTCTTTGACCAGCAGATGTTCCCCGAGTTCTTCACCCGCTTCTTCGATACTCCTGAGCAGGGCCAGCAGGCCTATGGCGTACTGAACTCCATCGAAGTGTTCCTGGAGTTCCTCATGATGGGCCTGGTGCCTGTCTTCATGAGAAAGATTGGCGTGCGCAAGGCCATCCTCCTGAGCTGCGCCATCATGGTAGTGCGCATCGGCGGCTGCGGCCTGGCCTCCAGCCCCCTGGGCGTGGGCATCATCAAGCTGCTGCACGCTCCCGAGACCGCCCTCTTCATCCTGGCTATCTTCCGCTACTTCACCCTGCATTTTGACACCCGCATCTCCGCCACTCTCTATATGGTGGGCTTCCAGATTGCCGCCCAGGTGGGACAGATCATCTTCTCCGCTCCCCTCGGCGCCCTCCATGACCAGATTGGCTACCAGCAGACCTTCCTGGTGATTTCCGGCATCGTCTGCGTGGCCAGCCTCTATGCCTTCTTCATCCTGCGCAAGGACGATCAGTGCGTAGAGGGACAGCCTTTGGAAATGGAGCCTGTGACTGAATGATTCCCGGCCTTCCCTTCTGGGGAAGGCTTTTTTATTGGCTGTCTTCCCAAACTTTATGATATGAGCAAGAGCAGCAAAAGATAATTGCACAGAAAAGGCCCGCCGTAGCGGGCCTTTTCTATGCATTCACTTATTTCCCATCATAAGCCTGCAGCACAGCATCTATCAGAGCTTTTTTCTGGTACTCTGACAGGTTGCTGCGGTTGATGGCGCGGCCGAAGCCCATGAGATACTCGATTTTCTGCAGATGGCTGAGGCCGGTATTCTGGTTGAGGATCTGGGTGAGGCGGTAAACCCCAGGTTCCGTTGCATCCTGGGAGAGCTGATAGCTCATGGCATACTCACCCGCCATGATATGGCGCACGACCTCATCAGAAATACCCTCGTACTCGGGGGGACGTTCCACCTTTATCTGCTTGGGCAGCGGCTGCTGCACCGCGTGGTCAGGCTGCCGAGGCTCCTGAGGTTTCTCATAGCGCTCGTCTCTGTAAGCTGGCTGCCTCTGCTCCTGCGGAACTGGATCTGCCACAGGATCCTGCCTGCGGGAAGCGTACAAGCCCTCAGGATGAATCTGCACCATCTGACGCTTGGGCTCAATAGCCGCCGGAACAGGTTCCTGCTTGGAGGCAGGAGGTGCCACAGGTTGGGGCTGCGGCTTGTACTCATGCTGCGGAACAGGCTGGGGCTGCGGCTTGGAAACCGGGGCTGCAGTCTGCGGCTCTGCGGCAGGTGCCTGCCACTGAGGCTTGGCGGGAGGAACTGCTGGCTGCGCAGGAGGCATTGCAGGCTGCGGCGGCTGGGCAGGCTTCACTGGCTGGGCAGGGGCAGGAGTGCTATTGGCTGCTTGGACAGGGGCACTGCTGACGGGCTTGACAGGCTGCGCCTGGGCAGGCTCGCTGCTGGCAGGTTTGACATGCTGGGCCTGGACAGCTGTGCTGCTGACAGGCTTATTGACAGGCTGCGGCATGGCAGCTTCGGCCGGCTTTGGCGTTGCCACCGGCTGGGGCTGCACATTGCTTTCAGCGGCGGGCTTTTTCTGCGCCCCCTTGGCCGCCTGGGCAGCTGCTGCCCGCTTCTCTTCCTTGCGCTTGGCCTCAATGTCCTCTGCCGTGATGATGACAGGCTGCGCTTTCTTGACCTGCTCCTCCTTTGGCTTCAAGGCAGACCAATAAAGCGGCATGCTGCGAAGCTCAGCTGCCTGTTCAGAGACCGACCCCGTCAGCGATCTCTGCGGCACCACCGGCACCGGCTCCTCCGGCACTGCCGCCCAGGCCGTGCCGGAGGACAAGGCAATACATATCATTGCCGTAAGCACCGAATTGCGTGTCTGTTCCTTCATATCCATAGCCTAAATACTCTTCATTCCTTCCCGATAACAATTGTCTAAATATATTTACATGTTCAATACTTCAAAAATCGGACATTTGCCCTTTCTATTTTACCATTTTTTGCCTATAATATAAATGTCAGTTTGAAGAAAATTTCCACATGCAGACATGCAGAAAGAGAGGCTTCATCATGAGTACACCACATATTGCTGCCGAGAAGGGCCAGATTGCCGAGCGCATCCTCCTGCCGGGTGACCCCCTGCGCGCCAAGTTCATCGCCGAAAACTTCCTGGAAGATGCCAAGGAATACACCCATGTGAGAGGAATCCTGGGCTATACGGGCACTTACAAGGGCGTGCCCGTCTCCGTGCAGGGCACTGGCATGGGCATGCCTTCCATCTCCATCTATGTCCATGAGCTCATCAACGAGTACGGCTGCAACAAGCTCATCCGCGTGGGCACCTGCGGCGGCATGCACAAGGATGTGAAGCTCCGCGATGTGCTCATCGCCCAGGCAGCCACTACTGACTCCGGCATGATGAAGAGCATCTTCGGCCCCGCCATCAACTACGCCCCCATCGCAGACTTCGACCTGTTGCGCAAGGCTGTAGAAAGCGCCGAGAAGCTGAACCTGCCCACCAAGGTAGGCAACATCTTCTCCGCAGACCGCTTCTACGATGAGGACGTGGACAGCGAACGCCTCCGCAAGTACGGCGTGCTGGCCGTAGAGATGGAGTCCGCTGCCCTCTACACCATCGCCGCCCAGTTCCATGTTCAGGCCTTGGCCATCTTCACAGTCAGCGACCATCTGCTCACCGGCGAAGCCTGCAGCGCCGAGGAGCGCCAGACCACCTTCACCGATATGATGAAGATTGCGCTGGAGACGGCTATTCAGGACTAAAATCTACCATAACGCCAAAAACGGAAGGAATCACTCCTTCCGTTTTTTTGCGTTACTTCAATTTCTCCGCCAGCATATCCGCTGCCGCAATCAATCCTGCAATCATCACATTGGGGCGCGGGGGGCAGCCGGGGACGTAGATGTCCACGGGGACTACCTTCTCTGCAGGGCCTACAATGGCGTAGCTTTCGCCGTAGACACCGCCATTTATGGCGCAGTCGCCACAGGCCATGACCAGGCGTGGCTCAGGCATGGCTTCATAGGAACGCTTCAGGGCCTCTGCCAGATTCCTGGTGACCACGCCGGTGACCATCAAGAGATCTGCATGGCGGGGGCTGGCATCGAAGTGGATGCCGTAGCGGTGCAGGTCGTAGTATGGATTGGACAGCGCCCCCATCTCAAAGTCGCAGGCATTGCAAGAGCCGGCGTCCAGATGCCGCACATGCAGGGAGCGTCCCAGGCGGCTTTTGATGATATCCGCCGTCACCACCGTGCCGTCCGGCAGGTAGGGCATGGCCTCCCCCTCTTTGAAGGTGACGGTCTCCGTAGCCACCTTGTCCTTCAGCAGGCGTTCTAATAATTTCAGCATACTTTCCTCCTACCTGTCCAGACAAGCGTAGCAAAGCTCGAAGCTCTTGTTGATCAAGGGAAAATCCGGGATGATATCCCCCTGCACGGCAATGGGCAGCGCCGGCCAGTTGGCATAGGAGGCGCTGCGCACGAAGATGCGGTCAAGGCGTCCTTCTTTATCAAAGGCCACATAGCAGAAGCTGCTGCCCCGAGCGGATTCGCTGAGGCCTGCAGCCTCCCCTTGGGGAGTGCCAAGCTCTGTGCGATGCTCCCCCTGCTCCCTGCCCAGCATTTCCAGCAAGGCAAAGGCCAGGCGGAAGGATTCCTTCAGCTCGCCGATGCGCACCAAAATCCTGGCCGCCACATCGCCGCTGTTTTCCGTAACCACTTTGAGGGAAAGTTCCGGATATACGCCATAGCCAAAATCTGCCCGGCTGTCATGGGCATAGCCGCTGGCTCTGGCTCCTACGCCTACCATGGCCAAATCTCTGGCGGTCTTGTTCCGCACGATGCCCGTGGTGCGGACACGGTCCTGGAAGCCGTCCTGCTGGGCGAAGATGCGCTCAAGGTCCAGGACGTTCTTCTCCACTTCTCGCAACACCTCGGCTGCCTGGGCACAGGCCTCAGCAGTGAAATCCCTGGCTGTGCCGCCAGGGACGAAGAACCCCCTGAGGAAGCGGTTCCCCGTCAGGCTGTCCTGCAGGCGCATCATCATTTCCTTGGCCCGGGTGCCGATGCTCACCGCAAAGGAGAAGCCCACCCCGGCGGGGATATTGCCCAAATCACCCACATGGTTGGTAATGCGCTCAATTTCCAGTATAAAAGTGCGAAGGATTTCTGCCCGGCGGGGCACTGCCGTACCGGAGGCCGTTTCCACTGCCTGGCAGTAGCTCCAGGTATTGGCTGCCGTGCAGGCGCCGCAGATACGCTCAACTATAGGCAGGGCCTCCAGGGCAGTCTTGCCCTCCATGGTCTTTTCCAGCCCCCTGTGGGTGTAGAACAGCTTGGCATCCAGCTGCAGCATGCTCTCCCCCGCCTGGCTGAAGCGGAAGTGTCCCGGCTCGATGATGCCCGCATGGATAGGCCCGACGGGCACCTGGAAGGTGCCCTCGCCCCCTGCCGTGTGCATATGGGTATGCTTGCCCTCGATAAAAGGCACTTCTTGGGGCGCGTCCTTCCTCAAGGGGTGGAATCCCTTGGGGAAGTTCTCATGCAGCACCAGCGGACGGGGGTCAGGGTGATTCTCTGCCACAAGGCCGAACATATCCTGAATCTCCCGCTCAAACCAGGAGGCGGCAGGAAGGGCATGGGAAAGGCTGGCAAAGCTAGTTTCTCCCTCTGCCAGCACTGCCTTCAGTGCCCGGTGCTCCCTGGTCTCAGGGAACTCGAACACCGCGTAGACGGAAAAGCCGCCGCCGTTATGTCTCTCGTCCCTGCCGAACATGGCGGTGAGGGGATGCCTCCCCCCTTCGCTATAGGCTTTAGCCTCAGAAAGGAGTTCACCAGCAGATATTTCTTTGATTTTCAGTTCCATCAGGCCACCCCTTTCATCACAATCTCAGCCGCCGCACTCAGCAGACTGTCAAGCTGCCCCAATTCTGGCAGGAAAGCGCCCAGCACGCCGCTGAAGGCCAGCAGGGCCACTACCACCGCCGTATCCAGGCGGCCCAGAAGCTCACCTGCCGCCTTGCGGTGGGGCTTTCCTCCCACCATGCGCAGGGCATGGTAGAGAATGCCGATGAGCATGCCAGCCAAGAGAGCCAGCGCCAGCACTCCCAGAGCAGGAGAGCCGCCCGCAAAGAACCCCTGCAGCAGGTAGAACTTGCTGAAGAAAATGCCCATGGGCGGCATGCCCAGAATGCCCACGATAGCCAGCAGGAAGAAGAAGGCCGTGCGCGGTGCCTGGGCAATCATGCCATGGATGCGCATCATATTTTTCGTAGCGTAAGTTTCCATGATAGTGCCCGCCAGATAAAAGAGGGCATACTTGATGAGAGCATGATTCATCATGTGCAGCAACGCTGCTTTGGCTGCCAAGGGCAGGAACAGGCCGAAGCCCGCCGCCATGAGGCCGAAGTTCTCCATAGAGGAATAAGCCAGCATGCGCTTGATATCCCGCTGCACCACCACGAAGGGCACAGCCAGGGCAATGGTGAACAGGCCGAAAAACAGGAACAGGCTCGACATGAAGTCCACGCCCACGGCGGGCAGCAGGATGATCACCGCCCGCAGCAGCACATAGAGGGCGCAGATGCAGAGCGCGCCGGAGAGCAGGCCGCTGGTGAGGGCCGGAGCCTCGGAATGGGCATCCGGCAGCCAGGCATGCATGGGCGCCAGGCCAATCTTCGTGCCATAGCCCACAAAGAGGAAGGCGAAGGCAATCTTGGCAAGGCCCTCAGGCAGCTCCTTGCCATGCTCGGCCAGCTGGGCAAAGTCCAACGCCAGCTCAGAGCCCAGGGCCTGCAGCTGGGCGTCATAGAGCAGGATAGTGCCCAAGAGGGCCAGGCAGATGCCCACGGTGCAGACCATGACATATTTCCAGGCCGCTTCCAAAGAGGTGCGGGTGAACTTGAAAGCCACCAGCAAGGCGGAAATCAGGGTGGTGGCCTCGATGGCTACCCACATGAGGCCCATGTTGTCCACCAGCACCACCAGCATCATGGTCCAGACAAACAGGTGGGACAGGGCGTAAAAGCGGCCCTCCAGATGGGAGAAACGGCGCAGGTACCCGTAGCGGATATTGGTATCGCGCTCCAGGTAGGCCTTGCTGGTCCAGGAAAAGGCCACATACAAGAGCGCCAGTATCAAAAGCATCCAGAGGCTCAGGGCATCCAGATAGATAAAGCTCTCATGGATGGCGCTTTCCGCCGGGAACAGCAGGACAATCTGCCAGACCGCTGCCGCCACCAAAGTGGCTGTCAAACGGTCAGCCCAGTGCAAGAGGCCTCCCTTGAAGAAGCCCGAAGCCGCCAGCAGGCTGAAAGCCAGGGGCAGAAGGAGCACAAAATCCAGCAGCTCCTGTATCGAAAACATAGATTCCATCATATCCCCTTTCCTTTAACCTTTCAGCTTCTTCATCACAGTGGTGTCCGTAGTC
Source organism: Selenomonas sp. (assembly GCA_017635515.1). Lineage (GTDB taxonomy): Bacteria > Bacillota > Negativicutes > Selenomonadales > Selenomonadaceae > Selenomonas_B. Next base: position 20,775 of record JAGBLH010000012.1, on the reverse strand, counting down.
ATAAAAGACAGGCTCATGCGGCTCGTAAGTATCACCAGCACCACCACGGCAATCAGCACATCCAGGAACACGCCCAGTTCCACGATCAGGGGCAGCCCCTCGGTGACGAACAGGCCCAGCAGGTAAATGCCGTTTTCCATGGTGATAAGGCCGCACATCTGCATGATGGCCCGCTTCCTCATGACCATCAGGGAAAGTCCCGTGAGAATCATGAAGATTGAAGCGGCAATGACATCACGGCTGGCAGGAGCCGCCCCTATTCCATCTACAAGCACATAACCTATCACTAAAAAGAAAGCAGCTGCCAAAGTGGAATAATTCACATTGATATCAGAAATGATTTCCCTTTCATCCGTAAGCTTGCCAATCAGCCTCAGGATAGCCCCGGGAATAAAAACAACTTTGATCAACAGGGTCAAAAGCGCCGGCACCAGATGCACGCCTCCATGCACCAGCCCCACAATCAGACAGGCGCCGGCCAGCAGGCAGGACTGAAAGGCCAGGCAGTACACAGAGCGCCGCAGGTCCATGATCCTCGTCTGCAGCAACACCGCAAGGATCAGGAAAATAACTAACTCGTTCATCATTTCTCCTTCCTTACCACGCTTCCGCCATAAAGGCCACCATCAAGAGCACCACGGCAGCAGACAGATAAATCCGCACCTTGAAAAGGCGCATCTTGTTCACCAGGGTTTCAATGAGGCCGATGAGCAGGGCCCCCAGCAGCACCTTCACTGCCAGAGGTATAGCCAGTGGCAGGTAGAGATTGCCCCAGAGCACCAGGAACACCATCAGGCGCACCATGCTGCCCAGGTGGATATAGCTCAGGAGGCGCCCGGAATACTCCAGGGTCATGCACTCGTGAATCATGGTGAGCTCCAGATGGGTGTCCGGGTTATCCACCGGCAAGCGGCAGTTCTCTGCCAGCATGATGAGGAAGAAAGCCACACAGGCCAGCACCGTGGGCAGGGTGAAGTAGATATGCCCGTAGTCGATAGCCATGCGTGAAAGGGTGGTAGAGCCGTAGCGGGAAGCATTCAAGAGCACCGCCAGCATCACTGCCGGCTCCACCAGCACGGAAATGTAAATCTCACGGGAGCTGCCCATGCCGCCAAAGGCCGTGGCAGAGTCCATGGAGCCCAGGGTCATGAAGAAGCGTCCCAGAGCCAGGATGCAGACGAAGATGAAGGCATCCCCCATGGCAAAGCTGCCGTCAAGGTATCCCACCATAGCCGCCCCCATCAGGCTGGTCAGGAGGTATAGCACAGGGGCCAGGATAAAGATATAGCTGGTATAGGGGGTGAGGATCGTCTCACGCCGCCACCATTTATAGAGGTCAAAATACTCCTGGAAGATGCTGGCTCCCTGCCGTTTCTGCAGTACGGCCTTAACCTTGTTGATGATGCCAGCCACCAAGGGCGCCAGCAGAAGCAGGGGCATGGCCTGCAAGAGTTTCGCTCCCAGCAGGAGTCCTATTTCATTCATCATTCAGCCCACCCCCAGATAAGTACCAGCACCATGGCCAGCATAGTATAACCGATATAAAGGCGCACACTGCCCTGCTGTACCACCCGCAGGCCATCAGCCAGGCGCACCAGCAGGTGCTCGGCCGGCTGATAGAGCAGCCGCTCGAAATGCTCCGGCAGGCTCAGGCGGTATTCCAGCCTCCTGCCGAAATAAGCGTGTTCCTTGGTAAGGAAAATCCGCTCCCTGCGGGGACGCAGGATAGAGGTAAAGGCCCGGCGCAGAGGCTTGGAAAGGCCCGTGGCCGTATACTGCTGACGGCGGGTGGGCAAGGTACCGCAGTTCCAGGTGATTTCACGCTGTGCAAAGACCTTCTCCCCCATCAAGGGCAGTGCCAGCAGTGCCAGCAAGATAATCGCCAGGATAAGCAGCAGCACAGGGCTGTAGACCGCCAAGTCGCTCATGTTCCTGAGCCAAAAGACACCCCAGAGACCGCCCCGCAAACTGCCGAAGTCAGTCCCCAGCGTGCGCATGGCCACTGTGATAAGCTCACCGGGGAAAAGCCCGATAAAGACAATCAGGGCAGCCTCAATCCCCATGCCGATCTTCATGGAATTGCTGGCCTCATGGGCGTTCAGCACCGCGCCGCTCCTGCGGCGACCCAAAAAGGCCACGCCGAAATAACGCACAAAGCAGCCAAGGGCCAGCGCCCCCGTCAGCCCCATCAAAATGAAGGCCAGCAAGACCAGCAGGCGCAGCCCCTGATTACCCGCGCTGTCAGCCAGGGACATGAGGGACTGCAGGGTCAGCCACTCCCCCAGAATGCCGCTGGTGAAGGGCAGAGAGGAAAGGGCCATGCAGCCCACCAGAGTGAAAGCCCCGGTCCAGGGCATCTTCTTCAAGAGCGCCCCCAGCTGCTCGATATTCTTGGTGCCCGTGGCGTGCATGACCGCCCCGGCACTCATAAAGAGCAGGCTCTTCATCAGGCTGTGGCTGAAGGAATGCACCAGCACCGCCCCAAAGGCCACCAAAGAAAGCATGGTCTGCCCCAGCGAGTAGAGCAGCATGCCCGCTCCGAAGGCAGTGAAGATGATGCCCATGTTCTCCACGGAGGAATAGGCCAGAATCCGCTTGATATCCTTTTCCATGGTGGCATAGAGCACCCCCAGGAAAGCGGAAACAAGGCCCACCAGCATGACAACAAGGCCATAGGAAAAGACCTCCGCCCCCAGGAACTGGAAGACAAAGCGGCCAAAGCCGTAGACAGCCACCTTCAGCATGACGCCGCTCATGAGGGCGGACACATGGCTGGGAGCCGCCGGATGGGCGTTGGGCAGCCAGACATGCAAGGGCATGAGGCCGGACTTCAGGGCAAAGCCGAGGAAGGCCAGGGCAAAGGCCACATGGCGCAGATTCTCAGTCAGGCCATTCTTGGCCAAATCAGCAAAGGTCAGGCTCTCGGAAGCGCTGCCCAGCAAATAGAAGGAAGCCATGATGGCTGCCGTGCCCAGATGGGTCATGACCATGTACTGGTAGGCCGCCTGCACAGTGGCCTTCTTCTCATTCTCATGGTACACCAGCAGGAAGGAGGCGAGAGCCATCACTTCCCAGGCCACCAAAAAGGTGAAGCCGTCCCCGGCGATAAGCACCAGCACCATGGAAAGGATAAAGAGATTCCAAAGGCCGGTCAGGAGGCCCAGCCGCTGCCCCTTGTAATGGGCGGCATAGCCCAGGGCATAAATGCTCACCGCTGTACCGGAAAGCCCTGTCAAGGCCAGGAAGAATCCGCTCCAGAGGTCAGCCGCCAGGCTGAACTGCCCCAAGGCAGCAAAGGGAATCAGCCACGCCTGGGGCAGGGAGAACTGCCCCCAGCCCAGCAGATAGTCCGCCGCCGCCAAAAACACCAGAAAACTCGCCCCCGCCGCCAGAAGAGTCCCCGCCCTATGGGCCAGAAGCTCTCCTCTGACAGGCAAAAGCAAAGCACATGTCCCCAGGGCATACATCCCCAGAGCAATAAATATAAGTTCCATGCCTACCCCCTAAGATAATACCAATACCTAAAAACTAAAAACAGACATGCCTGAACTTGCCAGCGTGTCTGCCCATAACGGATATATACTGTGCCCTGAAAAGCGCACAATAAAGTAACTCCATGAGTATACTACAATTTATATGGTATGAAAAGGAGAAAACTGAAAACTGTATGAAATAAATCATAAACATACAGCAAGCAATATCTAGCAAGAAAAAGCCCCAGCCTGCCAAAGCAAGCCGGAGCTTCAAAGCTATGCTGTTACTCGAACTCAATGGTAGCAGGCGGCTTGCCGGTGCAATCATAAAGCACGCGGTTGACGCCCTTGACCTCGTTGACGATGCGGCTGGTGACCTTCTGGAGGACTTCCCAGGGCAGCTGGGCGCTCTCAGCGGTCATGAAGTCGCTGGTCATCACCGCCCGCAGGGCAATGGCATAGTCGTAGGTGCGGCCATCCCCCATGACGCCTACGGAGCGCATGTTGGTGAGGGCGGCAAAGTACTGACCCAGGCCTTTCACGCCGGCCTTGTCCACTTCTTCACGGTAGATGGCGTCTGCCTCCTGGACAATCTTCACCTTTTCCTCGGTGACATCGCCAATGATGCGGATGCCGAGGCCCGGCCCTGGGAAAGGCTGGCGGCTCACCAGATACTCGGGGATGCCCAGCTCGCGGCCTGCGGTGCGCACCTCGTCCTTGAAGAGCAGGCGCAGGGGTTCCACGATTTCCTTGAAGTCTACATAGTCAGGCAGACCGCCTACATTGTGGTGGGACTTGATGGTGGCAGAGTTGCCCAGGCCGCTTTCTATCACATCCGGGTAAATGGTGCCCTGCACCAGGAAGTCCACAGTACCGATCTTCTTAGCCTCTTCCTCAAAGACCCGGATGAATTCCTCGCCGATGATCTTCCGCTTCTCCTCAGGCTCCGTAACCCCCTTGAGCCTGGCATAGAAGCGATCCCTGGCGTTGACGCGGATGAAGTTCACATCATAGGGGCCATTGGGGCCGAAGACAGCCTCCACCTGATCCCCCTCGTCCTTTCTGAGCAGGCCGTGGTCAACGAAGACGCAGGTGAGCTGCTTGCCGATGGCCTTGGACATGAGCACCGCCGCTACGGAGGAATCCACGCCGCCGGACAGGGCGCAGAGAGCGCGGCCCGCACCGATTTTCTCCTTGAGCCCGGCAATGGTCTCCTGCACGAAAGAGCCCATCTGCCAGGAGCCGGAGCAGCCGCAGACCTCATACACGAAGTTCTTCAGCATGACCTTGCCCTGCACCGTGTGCATGACCTCGGGGTGGAACTGCACAGCGTAGAGCTTCTCAGCCTCATTTTCCATGGCCGCCACGGGGCAGACAGGCGTGTGGGCCGTGACCTCGAAGCCTGCAGGAGCAGCGGCGATATAGTCAGTATGGCTCATCCAGCAGACAGTCGTCCCCTCAACTTCATGGAACAGCTTGGAAGCAGACTTGTCCACCTGCACCTCGGTCTTGCCATACTCACTGGTGGGAGCCGTATCCACCTTGCCCCCCAGGAGGTGCGCCATGAGCTGGGAGCCGTAGCAGATGCCCAGCACGGGAATGCCCAGCTTGAAAAGCTCGGGGCTGCAGGTGGCAGACTCGCTCTTATACACGCTGTTGGGGCCGCCGGTCAGGATAATGCCTTTAGGTGCCATTTCCCTGATCTTCTCCAGGCTCAGGGTATGGGGGTGCACCTCGCAGTACACATGCTCTTCGCGCACCCGGCGGGCAATCAGCTGATTGTACTGTCCACCGAAGTCCAGCACCAAAATCATTTCTTTTGCAGGCCTATTCAAAACGGTTCCTCCCTCTCTCACTATCAACAACTATCTTTGCTAATCATACCATAGGCAGGGGCAAAATAAAAGCAAGTGACAGGAGGCTTGGTTTTTTTATTGCATCCGGCAGGAAAATCCTCCCCCGTGGACGAAAAATCTAAGTGTAATTTTCCAGGCTTCAGAAAGCTATCAACCGACATGCAGACTGCTGTACTCAAGCAAAGGAGCGTGCCCCATGGAACTCAGATCTATCAAGACAAAACTCGTCCTGCTGCTAGTAGGCATCAGTGCCGTGCCGCTGATCATCTCCATCATCATCACCTTGAATACCATCTCAGATACCAGTGAAACCGCCCATCAGCAAATCCTCACCACGGTGGGCCTGTCCCTCCTGCTGCTGGCACCGGTGGCTTTCATAGCCTTCACCCTGGCTGGCAGGATAGCAGACTACCTTGCCGCCATCAGCCACACCGCCACGGAAATCTCCAAGGGCAACCTGTCCCTGCCGAAACTGCCCGTCACTTCGGAGGATGAGCTGGGGCAGATGGCCGCCGCCTTCAACAACATGGTGGACAAGCTGTCCACTGCCCTCAAGAGCACAACAGAGAGCGCCCTGTCAGTGGTATCCTCCTCACAAGAGCTCCACGCCACCTCCGAGCAGTCTGCCGCCGCCGCCCACCAGATAGCCACCGCTGCCAGTTCCGCCATGGAGCGCGTCAAGGAGCAGAAAGAAGCCATGGAGAACGCCGGCTTCGCCATCGCCAACATGCAGCAGCTGCTGGTGGTCATCTCCGACAACTCTGACAACGTAGCCAAGGCTTCGGAACTCACCAATGCCACAGCCACAGAGGGCGTAAAGACCATCGAAGTTGCCATCAACAACATGGAGAGCCTGGAAAGCTCCGTCAACGATTCTGCCAATGTCATCCAGTCCCTGGGCGCCCAGTCACAGGAAATCGGCCAGATTGTGGACACCATTTCCGCCATCGCCGAGCAGACCAACCTGCTGGCCCTGAACGCCGCCATCGAAGCGGCCAGGGCAGGCGAGCATGGGCGCGGCTTTGCCGTGGTGGCAGACGAAGTGCGGAAACTGGCCGAGCAGTCCGCCGCCGCCGCCGAGAAGATCAGCCTGCTCATCAAGGAAATCCAAGACCAGACTGACAAAGCCGTGGAGGCCATGCACGCAGGCCGTGACATCACGGAAAAGAGCGCCCAATCCGTCAGCGAAGCAGGCAACGCCTTCCGGGCCATCGCCAGCCATGTTGACTCCCTGCAGGAAAAAGTGATACAGACCAACAACGCCATCATCGAAGCCAACAAGGGCAGCGACAAAATCGTGGAAGCCGTCATCAACATCGACTCCACCTCCAGCCGCCTGGCCATGGAGACCGAAACCGTCTCCGCCGCCACGGAAGAGCAAGGCGCCGCCATCGAAGAAGTCTCCACCGCCAGCCGCCAGCTGGCCGACATGGCCACCAAGCTGCAGCAGGCAGTGGCAGAGTTCAAGCTGAGATAAACCTTTCCTTGCACGAAACAGCCCTTCATGCATATCAAATGTGATAGCAGCTACACCAATATGCCAAAACATAAATATCGAAAATGCCTGCATGTGGCTCCTCGGCACATGCAGGCATTCTTATTCAGAGATGCTTTCTTCAGCCTCTTTCCATCGTTTGGCCAGCCACAACAAGTAATCTTTGTGCTCTGAATTTATACTTCTAAATGAGTGCAGCAGAGTCTGTTCGTCCTGAAGCAATTCATTCTCATTTCTAGGACGCTCATCCCCCATCAGCCAGGAGAGGCTGACATTCTCTATACTGGCAATGCGGACCAGGCCGTCCACGTCAGGTTGCCCGGAACCTCGTAGCCAGCCCAATAAAGCATTTCTGGTTACACCAAGCCGTCTGGCATACTCAGTCTGCGTCATTTTGCGATTTTGTTCTTTGGTACGTTTCCACAATTCATTGATATGCTCATGGAACTTATTCTTCCAAACCATAGCAATTCCTTATTCTGAGTCCTTTCCCCTGGACTCTCTCCACCGCTTCATCAGGCGAGCAGCCAGGTTAACAGAGGCATCTATGCCAAACCTCTCTTTCAACATATCCGCCACAGCTTTATGTGTGTGATAATTGCCGGTGTCCAGTTCCGCCCACAGCTGCTCCTCGATGCCCTCAGTCTTTCTCTTCCGCCCCGAACCTGGCTTGATGGCGAAAAGTTTGGAGGTAGGCTCTTGCTCCTCCATCACCTTCCGCAGGGCACGGACACTTCTGATACACATACCAGTCAATGCCACAATCTCCTCATTGCCCATGCCAGCCACCAAGAGCAGCATGGCCGCCGCCCGCTTGGAAAGAGTGGGAGGCATCAAGGTACCAAGGAACTCCATGGTGGCAGGTACCCAGGCATCGAATTCGCCGGTATGGCTGTAGACTATTCTCTGCCGCCCGATTCTGCTTTTGTATTTCTCCATATGCATCCTCCCTACACGCTTCCTCTATTTGGCATACCTCGGTTGTTTTTCCAGATCATAAATCAGTCTCTCAAAGCACTCTCTGTAACTGCCATATTGACACTATTTCTCCGTTTGCTGTAATAATAGTAAGAATATTTCATATATCATCTTTCAGATCAGAAAGGAAAGACCACATGAAACTCCCAAAAGAATCAACAGAAACGCCGCCTCCCATAGCACCAGAGCAACTAAAACCAAGCTACCTGAAGCCTTGGGAAGACCTCACCATCGCTGATGACTATATGTTCAAGCTGGTCATGAGCCACAAGCACATCTGCCAACACCTACTGGAATGGGTGGATGAACTTCAAGAGTTCATCACTAAGCTAAAAACTAATGAAAGAGAGAAGGCGAACTACAGACCTATCAAATGAAAATTGCTGAGGAACGCAGCGAAGCCAAGGCTGAGGGCAGGGCTGAGGGAGAGGATAAGCTCTCACGGCTAATTGCTCGTCTGCTGGAGATGGGAAGAAATGATGAAATATTATCTGCTACGAAGAATGCCACACTAAGAAATCAGCTATATGAAAAATACAGTATCGTGTGAAACATTGTCCCCGCAATCTCTGCGGGGACTTTTATATTGTGGTTAATCTACTTCCCCATATTCACTCATTTCACCCCATCCACCTGTTACTGCTGATACACCGATGGAGTAATAAATTCTATGTTCATTCGACCAGACATCTTCTTCAAACCATTACGTATTTTATCATTGCTCTGCATGTGCAGTTCTGCACTACCAGCAAAGGAATAACTGGCATCATAATAATCACTACTCTCACTTGTGAAGCCATCAAATCCTGCCAGATACACTTTATTTTTCCCAAGTCTATACAGTAGTTGCAGGCAAAGCAGGAATGACACAATGTAGTCCTCCCCCGCGCGCTTATACACCGAGAACGAGAAGATACTCCTAAATTCTTAAAAATGCTTCTTTTTTCGCCACTTCCAAGCCATATAGTTGTTCTTGCAGTATTTCCCTAAAGCATCAGAGATTCCAGTAAAGCAGACTTGCATCTTCCAAATCCTGTCTAGCAAATATGTTCTTTACATCCATAATGAGAGTTTTTCCATCCCTGCCCAGCATATGTCGAATATCTTCTTTCTCTAGCCCACAGAATTCCTTATGTGCCACCAAAAAAACGAGGCAGTTCATGTCCTTCACTTCTGTCAATTCCAGTAGCGTAATTCTTTCGTATCTCTCAAATTCCGCCTTATCAAGCATCGGATCGACGGCAAATACATTCAACCCATATTCATTCATCTTCCTGTAGATATCAATCGCACGAGAATTTCGTGTATCAGGGCAATCTTCCTTGAATGTCATCCCCATCAAGCAAATGCGGGCACGACTTACATCCATTCCGCCCTGCACCATCATCTTCAAAGTTTCCTGAACAACAAAATCCACCATGCCATTATTGATGCGACGACCAACAGATATCATCTGAGAGTAATAGCCAAGATTTTGGGCCTTATAAATGAAATAGTAAGGATCTACTCCAATGCAGTGCCCCCCGACCAGTCCAGGCTTAAATCCTAAGGCATTCCATTTGGTATTCATGGCCTTAAAAACTTCATTGGTATCTATATCCATCAAATGGAATACTTTGGCCAATTCATTCATAAAAGCAATGTTAATATCCCTCTGAGAGTTTTCCACCAATTTCGCTGCTTCTGCTACCTTGATTGTAGGCGCAGGATATACCTCGTCTATAACTATCCCATATACACCAGCTATAGTGTCTAAAGTCTCCTTATCCATGCCGGACACTATTTTGGTGATGTTACGCAAACGATGCACTTTGTCGCCTGGGTTAATACGCTCTGGTGAGTAGCCAATCTTGAAATCCACACCACATTTAAGGCCGGATTCTTTTTCCAGAATAGGACAACATACTTCCTCCGTCACGCCAGGATAAACAGTGGACTCATACACCACCACGCTTCCACGAGATAAATACTTTCCTACCGTTGCAGAGGCCCCCTTCAAAGGTTCTAGGTCGGGAGTCTTATCCCCATTGATAGGAGTAGGAACTGCGATGATGATGAAAGATGCTTCGGACAAACGACTAGGATCAGAGGTAAATTCCATACTGGTTTTTTCCAGTGCTCCTTCATCAAGTTCATCTGTAGGGTCAATCCCTTGCAAATATTTCCCAATCTTCTTCTCATTACTGTCAAAACCTATGACGGAAAAATGTTCTGCATAAGCTACTGCCAAAGGCATGCCCACATAACCCAAACCAACTACTGCAAGTTTTGCCTCCGAATTTTGTAATTTTTCCAATAAAGTTAACAAAATCATCTTCTCCTTTTCACATATAATTACATTTATGACTTTTATATATACATCAAATGCTTGCGATAATATTAAGGAGCTTCGCAATGCAATCCACACACAAGAACTATTCCTCCCCTAGTAGATGCCAGCCTATCAGCACATCCTCAACATTCACCCACTGCCCCTGGCAATGACCAGCAATACCTGCATAAATCACAAAAGCTATGCCCTCTACTTGCTGACCAACCACACAGTGGAAAACCTTTGTTTCTGAAGCCTTGCACTTTTCATAGTGTAAAATTTGTTTTCGCTTGAAATCAAAAAAACCTGCCGTATACTCTGGTACAGAGCACTTAACATTATTTAGAGCAATAGTATACCAACTATTTGGTTTATCCAGATTATATACCTTAAGATAATTAAAAGCTGAATCTTTGCTAGCAATATTTGCCTTTCCTCTTAAATATGGTGGTCTAAATGTACCATTGCCATTACCCAGAAATAGAAAATTTTGTTCGTAATTCTTTCCATCTTTTATATCTTTTAATTCTTTCCTTAAAAGGTATATCTCCCGCCAAGATTCGTTGATTGTAAACACATTTCGTGCATCATCTTCTGTCAGCCTGTCATGATAAAACTCCTTGGCTATATAATCCATATACAGCCATATAGCTTTCGTCTCAAATGAAGTATGTGGACTAGGCACCCCTACTGCTTCATAAATCCAAAGTAGTACATTATCTTTAGACGTCAAACCATACTTAGGCAATATACCTAATTCCTTAACAAAAGGACTCATCTGATCTTTCCAATCGTGCTTACTATTGGAATTATAAATTATTAAAAACTTGGAATTAGCTGCCATTATACGTGGATACAGATTATTACGCATTAAAGTATCTTCCGCGCGTAGGTCTATTCCCAGGGAAAGAAAATACTCGTATTGACGCTCTGACCAATCATAAATATATAACTGCGGATTTAAAGCAATAGCCAGTGTATGCTCCATCAGCGTAGCCGCATAAATACCTGCGTATCCGCCGCCAGATGAGGAAAAGAAAATTACGTTTTCTATTTTAATACCTTCATGCTTACAGACAGCTTTCACTATTTCCAAAGAAAGATCTATAAGACTCAATGTTTTTGTGCCATAGAACCAGCCTAATTGTATATCAGGATACATATAGTACATAGGATCCTCTATAGCAAGCATGCTACCTGGCAAAAGATTATAATATCCCCATCGCGGAAAACCAGGAAAATTGCTATATCTCGCGCCGTCATAAATTACATATAAATTTTTTCCCTCACCATGATGAAATAAACACTCATAATGAAACCCTTTTAAGTCAATATTAAATTGCGAATTTTCAAGATTTTCCTCGATATCTTTCAGACTGTCAAACCTTCTCTTCTTTGCTAACAAAGCCTTGTCATATCCATATATGCGCTCCCTTTCCACCTCGGTTTGTTTTACAAAATCATCGCTACTTATAATCTGCTCCATCTCAATCCTACTTTCACCAATTTTTGAATAGCCATAACTTTGATAACCTCATTCTAATAGTCAATAACAGCTATAAGCCCAATCATCTAAAAGGATATATAATCACGCCAAACTTCATCAATATTTCTAACCACCAAGCCAGGATTCAATAAATAAATATTCTGTTCTATCTCTGAGAAATATCGTATAGCGGAAACGGCTATTTCTGTACCGGCAGGCAAATCACGCAAAGCGTCAGGTGCCACTATCCTGCATCCTAACAAATCAACATACTGACCCCATTTCTCCTTATCCTTGTCTACTATGCAACAAATAAAATTTTTTAACTTAGGATGCCACTTCACCATATCAAGAATGTGCGCTCCATAGCCGTAAACTATCATTCCTTTGCTAGACTTATCCACACAAGGCACATCTATATAACCATTTTCATCCACCCCCAAAAGCTTCCTGCCCTCTACAAAATCAACATTTTCTGTGAGTCCATCGGCTTGGAGCAACCGGCTTATGCGAGTATAATCATCATTAAGCACGACGATAAGCGCATCGTACTGTGCATAGCATAACACAGAAGGCTTGCATACTGGCAGTCCGTCTATCATTTTGCCATGCAATGCCTCATTTTCCTCAATATAAATGTCACCTTTCATGCGAAGTGGAGCGAATTCTTTTCTTAGCCTCTCAGCACGCTTCCCCTGCGTACCCCAAAAAATTTTCTGTCTGCCATGACAAGAAATAAGCAACTGCTGGCGCCAGCGATTGATTTGCTTCAACCCTCTCAGATGTCGCTTCTGCTGACCAGACAATGTGTATTCTATCTTGTTTTTAGCAACAATCTTAGACTCTATTTCCTGACGTGTAATAGGATTATTATCAACAACATTATTGGTATATGCAGGCTTATCAAAGAACTTCTTTTCATATGCTTCATCCATGTGCAAGCATTGTAATTTAGGATTGATTTTCTTGATTTCTGATACAATTTCATGGTAATAACGAATGGCCGCAACAATGATAAAAGTCCCATCTGGCAACTTACGGAGATTATCAGGTCCCTCAACAATAACGCCAAGACCATCTGCCTTTTTGCCGATTTTACCGGGACTCTTGTCGAAAGCACGAGCAATCTTCCCCTGCAATTCCGGATGCCATGCCAACATATCCTTCAAGTGGTCTCCTACACCGTAAATGCAAGCCCCACGCCTGTCATTTTTAATTAATGCTGATTGTCCTTCATGTTTGCGTTGTTCAGCATATGTCCTAAGTGTCCCTGGATAAAGATCAAGCATCAGCCTGTGTATCATCTGCATTTCCAACGGAAAGTCTTCTATCTTTTTCCGCTCTGATTCAGGCAGTTTACTATAACGCGTGCGTGCGCTGTTCAGAAATTTTCGTATATGATTTTCCAAAACTTTGAGTTCTTCGCTGGTGAAATCATCCTGCCGCAACGTAGACGCTCCCTCAGAAGCAACTACCAAGCAGCCGCGCACATCTTCATAATTTGGGGCAGACGTCATAACCGAGTTTGGACGCATACGGCGCTGGTAATACTGCTTTGGTGTATAGCCGGTACGTCCGGCTTTCATTATGGCTTGGAACGTGAACAGCTCATCCTGATGCACTATGCCCGGATAAAAAAGCAGCTTTGCTTTCTTTAGAAGTTTTCTTCGCACAATAAATCCGGGCACATTGCATTTGTAGTCATGATTTGCCTGCATGGCGAAAAATAACTCTTTGCCCAGATAAACACCAGGATAATCTTTCCTTCGCACATACCACTTGCTAAATTGTCCCGTTAACTTCTCATCCACCCCATCACCAAAAGCCCGCAACTGAAAGAACAACATATCCAAGTCATCTGCATTGGCACGAGCATACAGTTCTTCCAGCGTCTCAGGCAACAAGTAATCATCGCTGTCGTGAAAGTATATATACTCTCCCCGAGCAGCTTTAATTCCCTTGTTCCTGCCTACAGACTGCCCCTGATTTTCCTGCTTTATAACCCGCATATTTTTGCGCTGTGCTCGATATTTTTCCAAAATATCACTGCTATTGTCAGTGCTGCCATCATCTATACAAATAATCTCAAATTCATTTTCCGGCATCGTTTGATTGAAAAGATAATCCAGACATTCTGTCAGATATTCTTCTACATTATATACTGGTATGATAACCGAAAATTTCAGCACTCTAATACTCCCCCTCTATTATCATCAATCCACTATCGGAAGAAATGTCAATTCGCTGCTATGGTATTTTTTTTGCAATTCAGCTATATGCTTTTCAGGAGCAAACACTATCGTTGGCTGCTCAATTGATGATAATAGTTGCGTACTGCATACCGGTACCCCCATCATCATCTCACCCCAAAACTTACTATTTTCTTCAACGATCATATCAACTTTATATTTTCTCACTAGTGCCGCATATTTGGCCCCATATATAAATTTCGTTCCCTGCACCTCTGCAGCAAATCTCCGCAAATGCTTTGCATTATCTTCCTTTATCTTTTTTAGGTCTGAAACATGAGATTTTTTTAGCTTGCTCGCCTCTGCCTCCCCCTGCTTTTTAATGTCAGCAATCTCCTGAGCATGTTTTTTCCTAAGGTCGCATAGTGTCGCTTCATTTTTAGCCCTAACATCAAATATTCCCATGAGATGATGCTTGATTACGGCACGCACTGCCGTATAGCCGACGGTTACATCTGCTAGAGGCTGGCATTCTCCTCTAAGCAGTTGCTCCCAAGCTACCACATGGTCAAACTTCTCTAGTGCCTTGAACGCTGCCAATGCCTCTTCAGATTCCCGTAACCAAGCTGCCTCATTCGTCATTAAATCCACTATGCTATCCGCTGCAATTTGTGCATCCAAGCCTGGCACCAAAGTCACACCTGTTTGGGGTTGGGCTGTCGCCAGATAACTCAAATCGTCCATCACTGTCGGCACACCATGAGCTTTTGCTTCAATAAGTACCATAGAGTATCCCTCGATTTCTGAGGTTAATAGATGAAGTGAGGCCCGTTGCCAATATGGTTCCACATCTACATGATAGCCAGCAAAGGTGATATTTTTTTCCAGCCTGTATTTCTGGCACAGAGCCTTGCATCTATCAATTATGCTCTCGACTCCATTCCCCAACATAATCATGTGCGCATCAGGTATCTGTTCCACAACTTTTCGCATTATCTCTATGGCCAACCAGGGACGTTTGTTGAGCTCAAATCTTCCTACCCAAAGAATCTGATGGCCAATCCTGGCATCAGATACCAACTGCCTCAGTTCCTCTGCTATCGGATTATGGATAAAATGCACATTAGAATTATAGGCAGACAGCACAAACCTATCCGCCTCGGACAAGCATGCCATACCAGCGGCCAGCTCATATGAATCCAGCATTCGACGCCAATTTAACTGATAGTTCACGGCAGGTATAGATGCACAGCTGTGCGCATGAACAATACATTTCACACCCAATAACTGTAAATAAAATACATCCCATAGCAAAAATCTGTCGGCCCAGTCATTATGCAGTACATAATCCGGCCCAAAATCTTCTACGATGCGTCGCCAATCACTCATACGCTTAGGCAATGCCTTAACATCACGCGGTCCTGCCAGTGGGGGATAAATAACTCGCCGCTCCACCCCCTCAGGCAAAGCGTAATCATCACCAGTCGGCTCCTCACGCGTCACCAGCAGCACCTGATGCCCCGCCTGAAGCAAAAGCGGCATCAGCACAGAAATCACGCGTCCAATACCGCCATAGCGGAATTTGTTGTAATAAAAAATCAGGCGCAGCGGCCGCCCCTGCTCTGGCAGGGGAAGTTTCTGGCGAAAAGGACGCAAAAGTCCCAGCAGAGAACTTTGATCTTCCCAATGACCAGCAGAAATTTCTTCTACAATTTCCTCTGCAGACCAATACTTCAGCAAAACAGAGGCTATCTCTTCCTGTCTGGCATTTACTAAATGGCGTTCATAGCGTACAAAGCAATCATGAAACCAACGCTGTCGATTATCAGAAATAGATGCTATGATTTCCTTTCCATCAGACTGGTTTTCAGCATATTCGACCAATGCACTTATAACATTTGCACGACTGCACAGCCTGTCAAATTGTTCCAAGTCTACAGTAATTGCCCCATACACGCCACGCCCAGCACAATAGTAATACAAAGGCTCACTCATATAACCGTAGTAACTATCTGCTTCTCGTGTCAAAAAGAAATACATATAGAAATCTTGGCAACGAGGAAAAAAACCATCTTTCAGGTGTTTTATCGCACGCTGACAGACCTCACTCCTGAAAATTTTGTTTGATACTGAAGTAT
The DNA here is from genome assembly GCA_017635515.1 of Selenomonas sp. Lineage (GTDB taxonomy): Bacteria > Bacillota > Negativicutes > Selenomonadales > Selenomonadaceae > Selenomonas_B. Next base: position 4,849 of record JAGBLH010000012.1, on the reverse strand, counting down.
GCTCATAAAGCTTATCAATATAGCAGGCCTTAAAAACATCGTATCCTCTCAAAGTTGTATCAAGAGGACGCATATCTCTCGCCATACCATTTAACTTCTTCTCGGAAAGATTGTTACAGTTTACAACCTTAGTTATAAAATGCACGATGTCAACTTGTTCTTCTTGAATTTTTCCAAAGGCCAGCTCACAGGCACGGCGACTCAAATAATCATCTGCATCCAAAAACATCATGTACTGACCTTTGGCAACTTTTACACCTTCAACGCGAGCCGCCAGTGTGCCACGTCGCTCCTTGAAGTAAATCGAGTTGAAGTTCTCGTACTTATTTTCATACTCCTTGATAATATCGGTCGTACCATCAACTGAACCATCATCTACACAGATAACTTCAACATCTGGCAGTGTCTGCTGGACTGCACTATCCAGTGCCTGCCGCAAATACCTTTCTGCATTATAAGCCGGTATAATTATTGAAACCTTGATATCCTGAAACATTTTTCCTGCTCCTCATTTTTATGTTTAATAAATTTTAAAACATCCTTATAGATGTCTGAAGAAAATATTTCTATAATAATCATCTATAGAGTAGTTGCTTCCATCCCATAAAATTTTGTTTTTTTCGATATCCATATTTTGCAAATTGTCCCTAATTTGCCATGCAGCTTTTTCATTTATAATTGATATCAATACGTAGTCATAGGCTAATTTTTTTATACTTTCAACTTTTTGCACAGGAATTCCCATGGTATTGATGTCATCAGCATTCCTGTCCACTATCCCCACAATATCAACATAATCAAACCGAATAGCCTGTTCATAAAAGCACTTCCCTACTTCTCCTGCCCCATAAATCACTACGCGGCTGTGCTCCTGGAAAAGGTGCCATGGGAACATGTAGCTCATCTGCATGCCTCGTCCTGGCCTATTCGTCTGGTTTTTCCTGTGATAGGCATGGAAATAATATTCGGCCAGCCAGGCATCCCTGCCAAAAATCCGTTCCATGGCTTGCCGTACTTCCGACATATCCCCCTCGACACTGCCGTCCCTCCGATAACATTCCTGCACGAAGAACGGGTCTGTGTCCAGCACCACACACTCCCGCACCTTTTCTTTTTCATCTGGGTGCGCTCGGAAATATTCGATTTCTCCCATATAGTGGTCAAGGCAGCGGACTTTCTTAACCATATTTTCCACTAGCTGTGCCAAAAAATGGGCATCACGTTTGGTTCTAGTAACAGAGGAGTCAGGCCTGCGGTAGATGTAGAAAATCTCCGGTATTCTCACATAGACAGGCGCGTAAAATACACAGCGGAAAAGAAACATCACATCTTGACCCGGCACAATATCCTCCTCAAAGCGCAACTCATGCTCGTTGAGGAAGGCTCGTTTGTAGATATTGTGCACCACACCACCAGACAGCTTTCTCTCTGCCCACAGTCCCGTACGCAGGGCTGGGTCGAAGGGAACGCACTCCTCTCCCTTCAGCACTGGCAGTTGATCAAAAATCAAGGTACGAAAATCGTCCTCTACCCTGATGTGTTCCATATCCCCATTGGGCAGCAGACAGCCTGCCGAATGAACCACATCGGCATGGTATTCCTCCGCCCTTCTATAGAGATATTCCAGAGCCTGTGGCAGGAAAAGGTCATCGCTGTCAATAAAAGCTATGTACTTCCCCTTCGCCCGCTTTAATCCCTCATTTCTGGCAGCACCTGCTGTACCATTCTTTTCACGGTGAATAATCTGGACCTTGTTATTATGCCCATACAATAGCCTGGCCAGAGCCAGGCTATTGTCCGTGGAACAATCATCAACCAGAATGATCTCAAAATCTTGATAAGTCTGAGCCAGTACACTATCCACACACTCTTGCAGGTACGCAGAGGTATTGTAAACAGGTATAATCACTGATATCTCCGGCATAAATTCTCCCTTAAATCTCTTTCAACAGCTGATAATCTATATATTCTGTCCGCCACCTGTCGCAGTGGTAAGCAAAATACACAGTTGTCAGCAATTCCCCCACATATCCCAAATATCTGTCCAGCCGCTTGATTCCCGCACCGTCATATTTCCTCTGCATGCCCCGCAGGACACCAAACATAAAGCGACAGTAGGCCAGGTAAATCTCCCTTTTGGCAATCAGCATATTATTGGGGAAGTGTATCTGCTTCTCCAGATAGTCCCTTGCAAACTCCGCCAACTCAGAATCCGCCTTCTCTATAAAATCAAGCATTACTTGAAAATCTATTTCGTCCATGGTGGTGACAGGGAGCTCTGCGAAGTAGGTATGGACACTGGGGAAGGTCAGTCGCGGGGCAGTCAGCAGCACATCCACGGTGCCTGCCGCCAGTTTCTTCTTTAGCTCCTCCGTTAGCACAAAGTGGCGACGATAGTGACAGAGGCCAAGGTAATTGGCTTTTGGTGCTTTCTGCCACAGCCAATGAGCAACAGTCAGCTCGGAATATAAGTTGTTGTAAGCGGAGATATTATCTGTATGCTCATCATCGTAGTATATTTCCCCAGAGCGAGGCCCCGTGTAGCGTACAGCGCCCCCCAAGACGGAGTGAACGTATGCTGGCAGGGTATCCTGGGAGACTACGGCATCCTTTTGTGAGGTTGCCATAGCTATGAACAACACCTCACCCACCGCTTCGCGGTCCACCTTCCCCTCCAGGGAAAAGATTTTTACAATGTGCCGGAGTTTTTCCAGTTCTTCCGGTGGCAAGGGAACCTGGGTCATGGGGTAGAAGGTGAAGCGGCGTTCAGGGTGCGCTTTATCCACTATTTTCAGCATGGAATAATCATAGGGATTCCTGCTGACCGTTAGCTCCGGGCAGGCAGCGCTGATTTCCCTTATACCCTGATCTCCCAAAAGCTCTGCCATGCGATGGAGACCGATAATTTCCTTGGGAATTACTCCCAATCCCTTTAGCAGCTCAAGTACTTCCCTGTGATACTTTTCCTGCAGAGCCAGAGTCACTTCCGCCTCAGGAAACTTTGCCAGGGCTTCTCCTATCTCCATGCAGGGCCTGCCGCAATAAGTTTCTCCCTGCCCTTTCAAGTTGGTTACAGCAAAGGCGGCTATCTCCCCACCCCGGCCACGCCCCTCCAAATAGCGGCAATATTCTTCAGCAATGAGCCCACGTCCGTAAAGTATCAGCCTCCCCTTAGCGAGACTAGTCATCGCGCATCTCCCCTAATCAATATCTGCAAATCATTCAAAAACATTTTTTAGCACAGTAAATCATCAGCAACTTACAACATTTATACCGCATGGCAAATTTCTTCAGCCAGTTCGGCCAATGTCTTGAAACTCTGAGTTATAGCCACTCCTCAATGATATAGATATCCTTCTCCTGCTCTTTCCTTCTCTTGAAGAAGAAACAGGCATGTAGCAAAACCGATGATACGTTCCTTTTGAGCCACCGAGAGAAATGGCAACACCTCCCGTACTTCCTTCTCCCCCGTATTTTCTTCTAGCATCATTAAGATTTCGCTTTTCTCCACGCCTGCCGCCTCCATAAGTCCTGCATTGCAATATTAATTCTACTACATTGCAATATTTTATGCAACCATGCAACTAGGGCGTGTTGATTAAATGAACTTGGCCCAGATTTGCGTAGATTGGCTCTCCATTGCAAGGCGACAAACCAGAGGCATAGCGGTGCTATGTCGAGGATTTGTCAACGCAGCAGGGACAGTCAAGATACGCGAAGATGGGCTTAGTGAATTAATCAACACACCCTAATATAATTGCAACGTAGGATTTTATATGCTAATATTTGAATAGGAGGGGATTCTCTTTGACTATCGGTGAACGTATCAAGTTACTTCGTAAAGAGCTAAAAATGAGCCAGACAGAATTTGGCCAGCGCATAGGCTTGAAGCAAGCGGCGATAGGATTATATGAGAATGGGAATCGTAGCGTATCAGAACAAAGCATCTATCTCATCAGCCAGGCCTATCAGGTACGGGCAGAATGGCTGCGAACTGGAGAGGGGCCGCAAAGGCTCAATGAACTGCAGCCCTCATGGGACGATAGCAGCATAGACGATGCTGACCGTACCATCATCAATATGTATCTGGCCCTATCACCAGATAAGCGCAAATTCTTGAAGGAATATATCTTGAAGCTTGCCCACGAACTGCAGCCTGACACAAACAACGCTTCCAGCAACCTGGATATAAGAGATTCCCACTAGCATCACGTTTCATAATCATATATAAATTTACACACAAATAAGCCAAGCGCTAATAATACGCTTGGCTTTTACTGTTACACCACTTTACAACTTTTCTGATTGAAAAAAATATCGCGCAAATCCCCCCTTTAGTGTAAGATGAAATTACCACACCCCATCTACGCAAAGGAGGTTCGCGCGATGAAGTCATTATACAGCAATCTCAACCTGATGTCTATGGTATCTGCCTTGAATGAGCATTTTGCGGCATACTTCCATGAAGCTACCCGCCCCATGCGTAGCCTGCTTTGTGGCATCGTACTTGCCATGCTTGCATTTGAATCCATCCCCTCGATACGCTGGATGCATAGAAGGTTCCATCTTTCGCTGATGCCAGGTTCTCTGAACAGCTACTATCGAGCCTTAAAGACATGCACGGTGGATGACTCTTCCTGGGTCAGTCATACTATCCGCAGGGCTCTGTCAGCCATACCTTCCGACTTGGCAGATGCGCCGCTGTTCCTGAGCGTTGACGATACCATCGTTGCCAAAGCTGGGCAGTGCTTTGATTTTGTCTCAAAGTTGTTCGACCATGCCATGCATACAGGCAGTGCCTACGTCAATGGCCATTGCTTCGTAAGTCTTATGCTCAGTGTTCCGGTAG
>JAGBLH010000142.1 GCA_017635515.1 Selenomonas sp. | reverse complement strand
CTATGTACCTGGTCAGCCAGCTTCTTCATCTGTTGGTCAACCAGCTTGCCCAGGGTTTCCATATGCTCAGGGTCGTCAGTCTTCAGGGCAAAGCTGTCGCCGAAGATTTCCAGCACCACCCGCTGAGGCACTTTTTTGGTATCCATTTCATTTGCCATAGCCTTCACCTCACTTACCCGCGGAGCTCGGCCTGGAACTCGCGCTCCACGGCCTGCAGGATATTCTTGAAGGCGCTGTCAGCCTCTTCGTCCGTCAGTGTCTTGTCCTTGGACTGGAACATGAGATTGAAGGCCATGCTCTTCTTGCCCTCTGCTACCTGCTTGCCAGTGTAGACATCGAATAAGGTGACGCCCTGGAAGTACTTGCCGCCGTTCTTGGAAATTACCTTCTCGATATCGGCAGCCTGCACCTCTTCATCTACCAGCATGGCCAAATCCCGGCTGATGGCAGGGTACTTGGGCAGGGACTCATACTTGAAGGACTTGGCTGTGTACTTCATGAGAGTCTCCACATCCATCTCGAAGATATAAACGGGCTGCTTGATGCCATAGTTCTCAGCCGCCTGGGGATGGAGCTCGCCCACGGTGGCGATGACCTCCTTGCCCTTCTTGAAGACAGCAGTCTTGCCAGGGTGCATGGCGTAGTGCTCCCCTGCCTCCACCGTGTACTTGCTGATGGAGAGGGCAGCCAGCAGCTGCTCCACGATACCTTTCATATCATAGAAGTCCACCATGTCATGGGACTGGTTCCAAAGGGCCTCGTAGCGGCGACCAGAGATCAGGCCCACCAGCTTCACCACTTCATGGGGCAGCTCGGTGACGGGCAGAGCCTTGGGGGCAAACACAGGAGCCACATCAAAGAGGCGCAGGTCCATGTTCTTGCGAGAGAAGTTGCGCACAGCATTCTCCATGATGCTGGTCAGGAGCGTAGTGCGAACCAAAGGATATTCATCCGTCAGGGGATTCATGATGGGCACAGCCTTGCGCAGCTCACTGTCCTCAGGCACGCACAGCTTGTCCAGGGCCTCGGGACTGGTGAAGCTGAAGGACAGCTCCTCAGTCATGCCCAGGGATACCAGCACGCGCTTGATGCTGTCGATGAAAGTCTGACGGGCGCTCTGGGTGCCCTGCATCATATCCCCGCGTGGCGCAGTGCTCTTGATGCTGTCAAAGCCCACAATGCGGGCCACTTCCTCGGACAGGTCTTCCATCAGGCTCACGTCATTGCGCCAGGTGGGCACCAGAGCCTCGAAGCCCGCCCCCTTCGCCGTGACCTCAAAGCCCAGGCTCTCCAAGATTTCCGTCATCTTCTCAGCGGGCAAGTCAGTGCCCAGACGCCGGTTGATGGCCTCGGCGGTGTAGGCCACAGTCACCTGCTCCTTGGGCTCGGGATACACATCCACGATGCCCTTGGTGACGGTGCAGGCCCCCATTTCCTGCAGCAGCTGGCAGGCGCGGTCCAGGGCACGGCAAGTCTTGGTCACATCCACGCCGCGCTCAAAGCGACCGGAAGCCTCGGAATGGAGACCGCAAGCACGGGAGGTGCGGCGGATGCTGGGGCCGTTGAAAGAAGCAGCCTCGAAGATGACCGTGGTGGTCTTCTCCGTGACCTCGCTCTCCAGGCCGCCCATGATGCCAGCCAGGCCTGCCGGATGCTCACTATCTGCGATGACCAGTTCCTCCCCCTTGGCCAGACGCTCGGAATCGTCCAGGGTGTGGAGGTTCTCTCCAGCTGCAGCACGACGGGCGGTGAGGCTATGGCCTTTCACCTCGTCATAGTCATAGGCGTGCATGGGCTGACCCAGCTCCACCATGACAAAGTTGGTGACATCCACCACATTGTTGATGGCGCGGATGCCTGCCCCTTCCAGACGGGCCTGCATCCAGGCAGGAGACGGCCCAATCTTCACGTTCTTAACCACACGGGCAGAGAAGCGGTCGCAAAGGTCATGGGCCTCGATACCGATTTTCACCATCTCGGCAGCACTGGCCTCATCATCCTCATTTACTTTGATTTCGGGATACTTGGCGGGAAGTCCTGTCAGCACAGCCGCCTCGCGCACCAGTCCCCATACACTGAAACAGTCGCCGCGGTTGGCGGTAAGCTCGAACTCCAGCACCACATCGTCCATGCCCAGGACAGTTGCCACCGGCACACCCACAGGCGTATCGGCAGGCAGGATGTAGATGCCGTTCAGCTGTTCCTCGGGCAATCCCTCAATGTCCAGCTTGAGTTCCCCGGCAGAGCACATCATGCCGTTGGAAGGCACGCCCCGCAGTTTGCCCTTGGAAATTTTCTGTCCCGTGGGCAGGAGTGCTCCCACCATGGCGGCGGGCACAATATGACCTTCTCTCACATTCTGTGCGCCGGTGACAATCTGCACCCTTTCCTCCTTGCCCACATCCAGGGTGCAAACCCAGAGGTGGTCGGAGTCAGGATGGGGCACGATTTTCTCAACCTTGGCCGTCACTACTTTCTCCAGGCCTTCGTCAGCCCGGATGACATTCTCCACGGGCACGCCGGCCATGGTGTATTTGTCCGCCAATTCCTCGGCAGTTACTTTATCTTTCAGGTCAATATAGTCCTGAAGCCATTTCATGGATACCTGCATTTATCTATTCCTCCTCAAGCTCAGAACTGGCGCAGGAAGCGCATATCGTTGTCGTAGAACAGGCGCAGGTCGTCCACGCCGTAGGAGAGCATGGCAATGCGCTCCACCCCCATGCCGAAGGCAAAGCCGCTGACCTTCTTGGGGTCATAGCCGCTCATGGCCAGCACATTGGGATGCACCATGCCAGCCCCCAAGATTTCCAGCCAGCCCGTGCCCTTGCACACCCGGCAGCCCTTGCCGTGGCACATGACGCAGGAGATATCCACCTCTGCGGAAGGCTCCGTGAAGGGGAAGAAGCTGGGGCGGAAGCGCACCCCCACCTTCTCGCCGAAAATCTGACGCAGGAAAGTCTCCAGAGTGCCCTTGAGGTCCGCCAGGCTGATGCCCTCGTCGATAACCAGGCCCTCTACCTGAGTGAACATGGGAGAATGGGTAGCATCATACTCGTCCCGGCGATAAACTCTGCCGGGAGCAATCATGCGGATGGGCCTGTTGGCCTCACCAGCCTGGCTGTAACGCTGCATAGTGCGGGCCTGCACCGGGGAGGTCTGGGAGCGCATGAGGATTTCTTCGGTGATATAGAAGGAATCCTGCATGTCACGGGCGGGGTGATCCTTGGGCAGGTTCAGCGCCTCGAAGTTGAAATAGTCTCGCTCGATCTCAGGCCCTTCCTCAACGGAAAAGCCCATATGGACGAAAATGTCCTTGATGCGCTCAAGGGTCAGGGTCAGGGGATGCAGATGCCCCAAAGCCTGGGTGCGGCCCGGCAGGGTCACATCAATCTTCTCGCTGGCCAGGCGGTTTTCCATAGCCCGAACCTTCAGTTCATCATTCTTCTCGGCAATGAGTTTTTCCAACTCGCTGCGAGCTTCATTCACAATCTTGCCCAGCCGGGGACGCTCTTCCTTGGCCACAGCACCCATGCCGCGCAGGATGCCGGTGAGCTCTCCTTTCTTCCCCAGGAACTGCACCCGGATATTGTCCAGTTCCTCCAGGCTGCCGGCAGCCTTCTTGATAGCCTCCGAGGCCTGGGCCTTCAGTGCCTTGATTCTTTCTTCCATCATCAAACCTCCTACAATCTTCGGGACAACTTTTCAAGCAATAGAAAAGCTCCGCCCCTCAACGCAGACAGCAAACGAGGGGCGAAGCTGCAAACTTCGCGGTACCACCCTGATTTATCACTCAATGGCTCTAACGCAGCCTTACGTCCGGCTCTCACCAGAGGACTCCGGAGCGAACTTTCAGCCAGCTGCACCATCCCGCTCCCAGTCGCGGCGGAACTCCCTGTGGATGCAGGCTCGGCATACTCTTCTCCTTCATCGTCACGATAGTATCAAGTTTAGCATATTCAAGGGATTTTTGCAAATCCAAGTCAAACTCCGGTATGTGTCAAATCAAATCAAACTCCACCAAAAAACCGCCTCGAATCACAAGGCGGTTTGCGGTCTATAGTCTATAGTATAAGAATTCTTACTCTGCCACCGGCTTCATGGTCGGGAACAGCAGCACATCGCGGATAGACGGTGCATCAGTGATGAGCATCACCAGACGGTCTACGCCGATGCCCAGGCCGCCCGTGGGGGGCAGGCCGTATTCGAGAGCGGTGATGAAGTCGCGGTCCATGACATGGGCCTCGTCATCACCAGCCTCACGCTGCTTGAGCTGGTCCATGAAACGGCCCTCCTGGTCGATGGGGTCGTTGAGCTCGGTGAAGCCGTTGGCCAGTTCCCTGCCGTAGACGAAGAACTCGAAGCGGTCGGTGATGCGGGGATCTTCCGCATTGCGCTTGGCCAGAGGAGAGATCTCCGTGGGATGGCCGGTGATGAAGGTGGGCTGGATAAGGCTCTCTTCAACTTTTGCCTCAAAGGCCTCGTTGAGGATGCCGCCGATGCCGTGGCGCTCCTCGTAAGCCACGCCAATCTCGTCAGCCAATTTGCGGGCTTCCTCCACGGTCTGGCAGGCCATGAAATCCTTGCCCGTGGCTTCCTTCACCGCATCGTTCATGCTGATGCGCTTGACATTTCCAAGGTCAATGTCCACACCCTGATAGTTGATCTTGGTGGTGCCCAGGACAGTCTGGGCTGCGTTGCAGACAATTCCCTCAGTGATATCCATCAGATCGGTGTAGTCTGCAAAAGCCTGATAAATCTCGATGGAAGTGAACTCAGGATTGTGGCGCACATCCATGCCCTCGTTGCGGAAGACGCGGCCCATTTCGTACACTCTGTCAAGGCCGCCCACCACCAGGCGCTTCAGGTTCAGCTCGGTGGCGATGCGCAGGTAAAGATCAATATCCAGCGCATTGTGATGGGTGATGAAGGGACGGGCTGCCGCGCCGCCTGCAATGGTGGAGAGCACGGGAGTCTCCACTTCCAGGAAGTCGCGCTCATCCAGATAGCTGCGGATGGACTTGATGATCTGGCTGCGGCTGCGGAAGGTATCGCGCACCTCGGGGTTCACAATCAAGTCCAGATAGCGCTGGCGGTAGCGCACATCCACGTCCTTCAGGCCGTGGAATTTCTCTGGCAGGGGGCGCAGGGACTTGGACAGGAGGTCGAAGTCCTCCACCCGCACGGTGATTTCACCGCGGCGGGTCTTGAACACATGGCCCTTGACGCCGATGATATCGCCCAAGTCAAGACGCTTGAACTCTTCCTTGTACTTCTGCTCACCCAGCACATCCAACTTGAAATAAATCTGGATATTGCCAGTGCGGTCATTCAGCACAGAGAAGGAAGCCTTGCCGTGGCCGCGGATGGCCATGAGACGGCCTGCGATGGTCACGACCTCCTCACTCTCCCCATCCTCTTCCAGATAGTCATACTTCTCCTTCAGTGGCTTCGCATAAGCGCTCACTTCGAAACGATGGCCAAAGGGAGCCACGCCCATCTCGCGGAAGGCCTCCATCTTCTCCCGGCGCACCTTCATGAGGGCGCCCAAATCCTGGGTAGGCTCCTGCTGAGCCTGCTGGTTCCTATCTGACATATGTGCAAATGCTCCTTCTATTAGCCCTTGATTTCCATAATCTGATACTTGATGATGCCTGCGGGGGCGTGTACATCCACGGTAGCGCCCACCTTCTGGCCCAGCAGGGCACCGCCTAAGGGGGACTCGTTGGAAATCTTGCCCTCGTCCGGGTCTGCCTCGGTGGAGCCGACGATCATGAAGGTATCTTCCTCGTCAAACTCAAGGTCCTTCACCACTACCTTGCTGCCCATCTGCACCATATCGCCACTGCCGGCCTTGATGATGTCGGAGTTGCGGATCTTGTTCTCCAGCTCCTGGATCTCGCCTTCCAGGAACGCCTGCTCGTTCTTGGCGTCATCATACTCGGAGTTCTCGGACAGGTCCCCCAGCGCGATAGCTGCCTTCAGGCGGTCAGCCACCTCGATGCGGCGCACTTCCTTCAAATACTTGAGTTTTTCTACCAGTTTATTATAACCGTCTTCGGTCAGCATGACCTTCTTATCTGCCATGTTCAACGCCCCTTTTTCTAATCTAGTCTAACTTATTTATTGTACAGAGTTTGGCCTGCCCTGTCAATGAGGGCCAGTTTCTGCTGATGGCTCAGGCGCTTCAGGTGCCACTCCCTGCTCATGGCCGCACTCTTGTCCGGCAGTTCCTCGAAGTAGGCCAAGCGAACAGGCAGGCGGGACCGGGTGTACTTGCCCCCGCGCCCCGCCTGATGAGTCCTGATGCGTTTCTCCAAATCATCTGTCCAGCCCACATACAGGCTGCCGTCCCTGCACTCCAGCATGTAGGTGTAGGCCAAATCACTTCGCCTCTTTGATGGTGACCTTCTTCATCACCACGTTCTCCAGGGGACGGTCAGAGAAATCGGTGTCAACCTTGCCGATCTTCTTCACTACCTCCATGCCCTTGATGACCTTGCCGAAAACAGCATGATGTCCATCCAGCCAGGGAGTCTTGTCCAAGGTAATGAAGAACTGGCTGCCGCCGGTGTTGGGGCCTGCATTGGCCATGGAGAGAATGCCCTCGCTGTCATGCTTCAGGCCCTCGCCGAACTCGTCATCAATGGTGTAGCCGGGACCGCCCATGCCGGTGCCAGTGGGGTCGCCGCCCTGGATCATAAAGCCGGGGATGACACGATGGAAGATGATCCCATCATAGAAGCCCTTGTTCACCAGGGAGATAAAATTATTGACGGTATTGGGGGCGATCTCCGGATACAGCTCCGCCTTAAATACCTTACCGTTTTCCAT
>JAGBLH010000141.1 GCA_017635515.1 Selenomonas sp. | reverse complement strand
CGATGCGCGGCTCCATGGGAGGCGAGCACTCACAGGTGCAGGGACAGCGCTCCCTGAGCTTCATGCTGCCGATGTTCCTGGGGGAAAACGAGCAGAGCTACCCGGCCTATCTGCACGTTTACGACGAATCCCCCCGGGACCCGGAGACCGGGGAAATCAAAAAAGAAACGTGGCTGCGCCTGTGTGTGCTGACGGAAAATATCGGTGCCGTGGAGCTGACCTGCCGCATCTTTGAAGGCGATCAACTGGATATGCGGCTCTTCTTCTCGGACCCCGATACGGCCGATGAATTCCGCAGCCAGCTAAAGGAAATCCGCCAGGCCCTGCACGGCCCTGAGCAGAAGCTGCACTTGAATGAGCTGAAGGTCAATGCGGCCGGTGAGCGCCGTTTCCTGTAGACTTCTGTGGAAAAGCTCTGAGGATTATGCTATAATTGAAAAGGTGTGCTGAAAAACACAGGAACAGGCAGGTGAGCGGATATGGCCATAAGGCGGCATCAGCCGGTGGAGGAGCCGGAAACTGATCCCAATGCAGAGGCCAAGGCTGTAGCTTTGCGCTACGATATGGAGCGGGACAAGGCCCCTCGTGTCGTTGCCAAGGGGCGCGGCTACGTGGCTGAGAATATTATGGCGGCCGCTCAGCAGAATACGATACCTGTTTATCAGAACAAGACACTTGTGAATATGCTGATGGCCATTGATATTGACCGGGAAATCCCCCCGGAGCTCTACAGGGCAATAGCAGAGGTCATGGCCTATGTCTACCGCATAGATCAGCGGGCCAAGGAGAGACGTTTGGCCCGGGAAGCCGCAGGTCGCGGCTGAGAGGAGCGGCTAATGGATACCAAGGAGCTGGGCAGGCAGGGAGAAGCGGCGGCAGCAGAGTATCTTGCAGGGCACGGCTACCGTATTTATGCGCGCAATTTCCGGGCACCCGTGGGGGAAATCGATATCATTGCCGGGCAGCCGGGGCTGGTTGTCTTCGTGGAGGTGAAGACCCGCAGATCACTGCGCTGCGGGACTCCGGCCACGGCAGTGAACTACCGCAAGCAACAGAAGATTATCCAGACAGCGCGCTGGTTCATCAGGCAGAGGCATCTTGAGGAATGCCTCTGTCGTTTTGATGTCATTGAAGTGTACGCCGGCAGCGGCGGGCTGCAGATCCGCCAGTTGCAGGGTGCCTTTGAAGCCTGAGCGAAGGGGGAAGATTATGTTTGCCAGGACATATGGGGCGACGACACTGGGCGTGGACGGGGCGATTATCGATGTGGAGGTCGATTCGGCCAGCGGCCTGCCCGGTTTTGATATTGTGGGGCTGGCGGATACAGCGGTCAAGGAGTCGAAGGAACGTGTGCGCACGGCCATCCGCAATTCCGGCATCCGGCTCCGGCAGGAGAAAGTCACCATCAATCTGGCCCCCGCCGATATGAAGAAGGACAGCTCGGGACTGGATCTGCCCATTGCGGTGGGGCTCCTGGCGGCTTACGGGGTGCTGCCCATGGCAGTCAAGGCTAGGGACAGGAGCTTTGAGAAAATCTTCGTGGCCAGGGAAAACGCAGAGGAAGCCCTGCTGGTGGAGGGCCTGCAGGTCTATGGCCTGAAAAACCTGGGGGAACTGGTGCAGTTCCTGACGGGGCAGGAGGCACTGGAGCCGGCTGCT
>JAGBLH010000140.1 GCA_017635515.1 Selenomonas sp. | reverse complement strand
TTCCAGGATGCGCTTGACGATGGACAGCCCCAGCCCATGGCCTTTCTCCTGATGGGATTCGTCACACTGATAGAAGCGCTCGAAGATATGGGGCTGCTTTTCCTCCGGGATGCCGATGCCCTCGTCCCGGATGCGCACACAGATGGCATTTGGCGCCCCATAGCCTGAAATGTGGATGGTTCTGCCCCGCTCCGTGTACTTTACCGCATTGTCAATGAGATTCAGCCACACCTGCTTGATCATATCCGGGTCACCTTCTATGTGCAGGTTGGGCAAATCCATGGCAAAGGAGATTTCCTTTGCCTCCCAGCGCTCTGCCAGCAGGATGACGCACTGCCTTATCTGCTCATCCACGGCAATATCTTCATGGCGCACCACGATGGCCTGGGCATCCAGGCGGGAAAGGCGCAGGAGATTCTCTGCCAGCCGCGACAGGCGCAGAGCCTCCTCATGCACCAGTCCCGTGTACTCCCGCCGCTCCTCCTCGCTGAGTCCGTCTTCCAGCAGGATTTCCGAAAACCCTACGATGGAAGAAAGCGGGGTCTTGAACTCATGGGAGACGCTGCCGGTGAAGCCCTTTTGCATATGGTCTATGCTCTGGAGTTCCCTGGCCATGCGATTGAAGTTTTCAATCAGCATGATGCCCTCTTCTGTGCTGATATACGCCTCTATCTGAGGCACCTGCACATTGAAGTCACCCTTGGCCACCCGCTCTGCAGCCTCCACCACAGCCTGCGCCGGGCGGATGTAAAAGCCCGCCTCCCAGGCCAAGAGCAAGGCCCCGGAGATTATGGTGAGCAGGCTGCAGATGATCAGGGCTGCCGGCAGTTCCAGTGAAAGCCCCGCCACGCTGTCCAAGCCGTAGACCAGGAGACTTGACACGCCACAGCAAAGGGCCAGGGTCAAAAGGGTAGTCAGGCTGTGATAGAGCCGGAGTGGCAGGATAAATTGCTTTTTCATGTCGCGTTTTCCTTAAAAACCGCCTTGTAGCCAAGACCGCGCACAGTTTCAATGGCAAAGTCAGGATTCTCGGCAAAACGATGCCGCAATTTTTTGATATGGGCATCTACATTGCGGCTGTCCGTATCCGTGTCCACCCCCCAGATTTCATCTAAAAGCTCCTGCCTGGTGAAAATCTTCCCCGGTTGGTTGAGGAGCTTGAACAGCAGGTAAAACTCCTTGGGTGGCAGGGCATCTGACTGCGCCCCGGTCTGCACAGTGAGAGAAGCGTAATCCAGCACAGTGCCGCGGATGGAAAGCCGCTTCTCGCTCATCAGCTGGGCCCTGCGCAGCAGGGCTCCTACCCGCAGCATCAGCTCCTGCAGCTTGATGGGCTTCACCATGTAATCGTCCGTCCCTGCCCGAAAACCCTTTTCCATATCCTCCATCTGCCCCTTGGCCGTGATGATCAGGATGGGCAGATCCATCTTCGCCCCGCGCAGGGCGGCAGTCAGTTCCAGGCCGTCCATGCGGGGCATCATCACATCGCTGATGATGAGGTCGATATGCTCCCGCTCCATGATCTCCAGAGCTTCTTCCCCGTCAAAGGCGGGAAAAGTATGATACCGTTCCTGCTTCAGCTTCGCGCATATCATGCGGTTGAGATTCCTGTCGTCCTCTGCTACCAAGATAGAAAACATGCGCTCCCCTCCTTCCTGTCTCTGATGCTTATTTTACGATTTTATTGTGACCTCAGTATGACTTTCAGGGAAAGAGCCTCTGCAGTTTTTCATTGCCATACCATATCCAAAAACACGCCTGCTCACTGCTTTTCCACTTCCAGGAGCTTGCAAAGGCAGTTATAGCTTATCTCATAGATGGAGTAATATCTGAACCCCACCTCTGCCTCCTCCATGGCCTGCCGCTGCTTGTCAGTCACCACCACATAAGGATAGATCCCGTACATGAAGGGGAAATAGGCATAGAGGAAGCTGACTTTTTCCTCCTCGCTCATCTCCGGGCAAAACTTGTCCAAGCAGCGGTGTACCGCCTTGATGGAAGCGCCATAAGCTCTTTTGAATTCCACCAGGTTCTCCTGTCGGCTGTTCTCTTCCATGTCGAAGTGATTCATGGACAGCAGCTTCAGGAGCCGCTGACGCTTTTCCAGAGATTGGGACAGGGCAGCGGCCAGCTCTCTGCGGCTCATGCTGGCATGCTCTGCCAGCAGCCCCTCCAAATCCGCCACCCACAGCTCATATTCCCGCTGCAGCAGCGCCAGGAAGATTTCTTCCTTGGTGTTGAAATAATTGTAGATGGCTGTGCGGTTGAAAGTGGTGACCTTGCCCACTTCCTTCAGGGTGATATCCTTGAAGCTCATGGTCTCATACAGCTTGGCGCAAGCATCGATGATGCTCTCCCGCCGCGCCTGCAACGCCTCTTCTGAAATCTTGGGCATCTGCTTCCTCCTTAGAATGACATCGTGTTGCTTTCCTCAGATACCCTTATTATACCCTTGATAATGACACAGCGTCAATATAATCAGCAAAAACCAGCCTGCTCATGATGACTTCATCATTCAAAATCAGCCCTGGCATTCATCTGCTTTCTGACAGATCTCCATGCCGGATAGTATCTGTCCATCCTGGCCTTGAAGGCTGGGCCGTGGTTTGCTTCCCACAGATGAGTGAGCTCATGTATGGCCACATATCTGAAGGCCTCCGGCGGCTGTTTGGCTAAATGAATGGATAGCCAGATGCGGCGGGCCTGCACATTGCAGGTTCCCCAGCGGGTGCGCATGTCACGAAAACGCCACTCAGCAGCCGTTTTCCCTACCAGGGACTCAAGCTGCGCCTTTTCTCTCACCACGGCCTTTTCCAGCTGATAACGGTACCAATCATGCAGGACCTGCCGCCGCTGCTCTTGGGTAGCATAGCCGGGCATGGAAAGCAGCAATTTATCCCCCTGGCAGACGACCCTGGCCGTTTTCCCCGGCACTTCTCTTACCACCAGCTCGTAAGTCTTGCCCCAGACCAGGATCTTTTCCCCTGTCACATATGTCCGCTTGGCTGGCCTTGCGGCATTTGCCCTGATTGCTTCCTGTCTGGACAGCAGCCAGTCCCTGCGGCTGTCCAGCACATCTTTTATTTCCTGCCTGCTATATCCTTGAGGCACTGACAGCAAAATCCGCCCCTCTGGCGGCAACACTTTGAGGTATATATTTTTGATGGACTTTTTCTGCACCGTCACCATCTGCCCACCCCAGGGTAGGATGTTTTCTTCTACTTTGCCTTTTTTCATAACAATCTTCCCGTACAAGATAAAATTTTATCAAGTCGATTCTATCATTATCCTGTCTGCATATCAAATCATAACATCTCAGTTGCTACATCCTTTCAAAAGACATGTCCCCTGATAGCTGGCCGTCAGCCAACCGCCTGAACAGCCCCCTTTTTTCCAGCAATCCGCTATAAGTTCCCTCCTCGGCAATCTCGCCCCGGTCAAGGACAATGATCCTATCCGCCTCCCGGATGGTAGACAATCTATGCGCCACCACTATTCTCGTGCATTGCAGATTCGCCAGGGTCTTGGCCACAATGGCCTGGGTTTCATTGTCCAGAGAACTGGTGGCTTCGTCAAAAATGATGATCCGCGGGCGCTGGGCGATGGCACGGGCAATCAGCAGCCTTTGCCGCTGGCCGCCGGAAAAGGTGCTGCCACCTTCACCCACTATCGTATGCATGCCCATGGGAAGTTCCCTTATATCCGCATCCAGCCCCACCATTTTCGCCACTTCCCAGGCCTCGTCCATGGTCATAGCCATATGGCCCGCGATATTGGGCGGTGACATCCACAGTCCAACGAGCCTGAGCATGGACATTCAGATTCTCAGCCCGGGAATGAATGTATTGCCGGAAGCCTCCGGCACAGTTTTGACCTTTCCCTCTCTGGCCCTTCCTGCCTTGGCAAAGTGACTGGCAGGAGCCTCATCGAACTGGGACAGCAGTTCCACGGGCACCAATTCGTCCAGAGTAAAGCAATCATATATCCTATGCAGGATGTCCCGGCTCAAAACCGAAAAACGGTGCACCCGGCGGAATTGGCCCTGGGCTTTCTCCAGATAGGCCTTCGTCCGCTCAGGCTTGCGCATGGCAGCTGCCGTGGTAAGCTGGGGCACCACCCCGAACACATCGTAGAAAGCATCGGCAAATTTTTCATAATCAGGATTGTCAAGCGGCTCCGTAGCATAGTAACAAGTTCCCCAGCCAGCTGCCGGGCCGATGGCCTCCTTGGCAAAGGACAGAATATCATGCCACAATTGGGCATTTTCCTCATCGTTTTTGAGGTCACCATATCATAGGAAATAGCCGTGGGCACGCCAGCCACAAAAGCCTTTTTGGCCAGATCCATCTCCTGCCTGATCTTTTCCAGGGGAACTCCTGCCGCATACAGCTTGACGATGGTTTCGTCACCGATGCGTTACACGGTGCTGCTCCTGCCCTTGCCTACCACCGTAGCGCCAATCACATCAATCTCCCGCAAGGCCCTTTCCACCTGCATGAGCATGGTGAATTTCGTCATCTCAAAGATGTCATAGACCGCTTTGGATACATTGCGGATGACCAGCTTCTTGTTCCCCAGCTTCTTCTGCACCCCCAAGAGCATGCGCAGTCCCGCACTGGAAATATACTTCAAATCCCTGGCATCGAGCACCAGAGCACCCTCTCCCTTGGACTTCAGTATCTCTTCCATTTCCTGCTGGACAGCGGCGGCATTCTGTGCATCAATATCTCCCTCAAGGAAAATCGTAAAGATGCCCTCGCTGCTCTCACTTCGCAAAGCGACCCGCCCCTTTCGTCAAAATATATCCTGGCATGCAAATTCGCTGGACAGCTTGCTTTATCCTGCTATTTTTGACAGCTGGCAAAGTTTTCCTGCCACAGGGCAGGATTCCTCGGTACTATGGTCGAATAAGTTCCGCAATTCAAGTTAAAAGTGATGCATAGGAGGTCTTGCCATGAATAAAAAGACTGTGTTGATAGCTTTTTTGGCCTTGGCTTTAGGGATTGGCGGTACGGCGGCCTATTTTTACTTCCGTTCCCTGTATGTGGCCCATACTGCGCCGCCGGTTCCCCCTGCGGCCTCTGCGCCCGCCCAGCAGCCCGCTGCTGCCCAGCAATCTGCTCCTGCCTCGCAGGCTGCTCCCGCAGCCCAGCCCCAGAATAGCGACGTGATTCCTCCGGCTAATGCCAGTAACAGTGCGGCGGCTGCTGGTACGCTGGCCGACAATCAGCTGGTGCTGGCCAATATTTCCTATGGTGCCGCCATTGACGCAGTGAGGCAGAGCTATGGCGAGCCTTATGAAATAGATCATGAGCATGAGCGGCAGTTCAACGGCTCGGCCACAGTCTATGAGTATAAGGATACTTTTGACCTATATGTGGTGAATGGCATCGTCCAGCGCATCAAGGTAGATGATCTGAATGGCCTGGCTACGGCCCAGGGCATCAAGGTCGGTTCCACAGTGGATGCTGTCGTAGCCGCCTACGGCCAGCCCAATCTCACAATGGGTGACCACTATATCTACAAGACGGCAGCCAATCCTGCCGTGGGACTGGACTTTGAATTCGAGCATGGATTTGTGGAAAAAATAAAATGCGGCGTGCTGGATATCCATTGACAGAAGTCAGAAAAGGCATCCCGCAATAAAAAAGGTCTCATCGTAATGGCAAACCATTACAATGAGACCTTTTTGTCAATCAAGTTTCCATGCTCAGCGCATGCGCTCCCACCAGTTATCAAACAGCCTTGGCTGCTCTCCATCCAGGTAGGCGGCTTCGCCGATTTCCGGCGTCAGCAGCTTATAGCCCTTTCCCTGGCTGGCCTGCATCAATCTCTGATATGGTTCCTGCCAGGGGTGACGGGCCAGCGCAAACTTGCCGCCGTGGGCGGGCAGAAGCATCCTGGCCCCCACATCCATAGCCGCCTGGGCCGTTTCCTCCGGCAGCATGTGGATGGCATGCCAGGCCATATTGTACTGGCCGTTTTCTCCCAGCATCAGATCAAAACCGCCGAACTTCTGCCCGATGGCCTTGAAATGCTCGCCATAGCCGCCATCTCCACTATAATAAACCTTGCGCGCAGGTGTCACAAAAGCCATGCCACACCACAGGGTCGGATTGCGCTTAAGGAACCGCCCCGAAAAATGCTGGGAAGGCAAGATATGGACAGAGAAATCCTCTGCCAGCCTGATTTCCGCCTCCCAGTCTTCCTCATGGATGATAGACAGGTCAAAGCCCCATTGCTCAAAGTATTCTCCTAACCCCAACGGGCAGACGATATGTTTTACCTTTGGCTTCAGTGCCATCACCGTGGGATAGTCCAGATGATCCCAGTGGTCATGGGAAATGGCCAGCACATCTATCTCCGGCATATCCTCTGCCGTATAGACATTGCTGCCCGGAAACGCCTTGTTGATGAAAAACAAGGGCGACGCATAGGAGGAAAACACCGGGTCGATGAGAATGCGCCTGCCTCCCAGCTGCAAAAAGAAGGTCGAGTGCCCCATCCACACTGCAGCATCACGGGAAGGATCCAGCTCATGCAAATCCGTCTTATGACTGAGCAAGGGCTCCTGGGGAGAAAGCTCTGACTTGTCCCCAAAGAGGAATTTTGCCATGGCCACAAAGCTGTTCTCACCGCTTTCCTCATTCATGACCTGCACCGGCACCAGATTCCGGAACTGGCCGTCCACATAGTGTGGCGAGGCCTCCATGCGCGCCAGCCGCGCCCCCTGTGGCAGCCTACCAAATTCCGGGCGGTTCACAAAAAGCGCCCCGCCCCCCGCCATCATGCCCAAGGCTCCAAGACCTCCTAAAATAAATGTTCTTCGCTTCATAAAGCTGCCCCTCTGCCCAATCAATCTATTGTCATTCAATAACTTTACAGATTAGCCAGAATATCCTCTGCGACCTGCGCAGCCGTCAAGTGATTTTCTTTGGCCAGTGCCTCATAATCATAACGGTCATAGAAGTTCTTCGACAAACCGAAGTTCAATACCTTCATTTTGTCTGCACTATAGAAACGGGCAATCTTTTCGCCAAAGCCGCCGTCCAGGACGCCGTCTTCCAAGGTTACCACCAATTCATGATTAGCTTTCAGTTTCTCCAGCAGTTCCTTGTCCTGTCCGGTGATAAAGAGAGGATTGATGAGGGTGGCCTCTATGCCCTGTTCTTTTAGCTTAGCCGCAGTTTCTTCCGCCAGGTTGTAGAAATTACCCAAACCAATGATGGCTACATGGCTGCCGTCCTTCACCACTTCATACTTATTGAGTTCATCATAGGATTCACGCACCGGACGCTTGGAACTGCCCACCAGGGCATGGGGGACACGAATGGCCACGGGATATTTCTCCTGCGGAATTGCCCAATCCAGCATGGCCTGGTATTCTTCCGGCGAAGTCGGTGCCAAATACACAAGGTTCGGGATATTGCTCATCATGGGAATGTCGTAAAAACCAAGATGGGTCACATCGTTCATGCCATACATAGACGCCCAGAACACCAGGAAGGTGGCAGGGTTATTATTAACGCATACGTCCTGGGAAAGCTGATCATAGGTGCGCTGGAAGAAGGAAGAAAAGTCGCCAAAAACGGGATGAGCGCCATTGCGCGCCAGACCTGATGCCATGGCCACAGCCTGCTCCTCGGCAATGCCCACATCAAGGTAATGCTTGCCCAAAGCCCGACGGCGCTCCTGCGTGAGCCCCATGCTGGACGGCGTAGCAGCAGAAATGGCGATGAATTTCTCATCTTCCTTGGCCAGCTGCAGGAAGGTTGCTGCCGTCTGTTCGGCATAAGGGTCAACCATTTCTTGTCTGGATTCACCCGTTTCGATATCAAAGGGCATGTGCCAGTGCCAGTCTTCCTTGTTTTCCTCAGCCAGTTTGTACCCCTTGCCCTTCTGAGTGACGATGTGGATAACCACCGGATGATCAATATCCTTGGCCTCACTGAAGGCGGCAATCAGGGCTTCGGCATCATTGCCAGCTTCCACGAAGCGGTATTCCAGTCCCATGGCCTTGAACAAGTTGCGCTCCGACTGCCCTTGGGTTTCCCGTAGTTCCCGAAATCCCTTATACATGCCGCCGTGTACTTCAGCAATGCTCTGGTCATTATCGTTGAAGACAATAATCAGATTGGAATCCATCTCCCCGGCAGTATCCAGCCCCTCCAAAGCTTCACCGCCGCTCATGGAACCATCACCGATGATGGCAATGATATTTTCCTTGTCCCCTTTGAGATCACGAGCCTTGGCCAGTCCCGTGGCCAGGCTGATAGAAGTGGAGGTATGCCCCACATTGAACATATCGTGCTCGCTTTCCTCAGGATTGGTGTAGCCGGATACATCATCATAATGCTCCGCATAGAGGTACGCATCCTTGCGTCCCGTCAGCATCTTATGGGGATAGGCCTGATGGGAGATATCAAAGACAAATTTATCTTTCGGCGAATCAAAAACTGTATGCAGGGCAATGACGCACTCTACGATACCAAAATCCGGACCGAAGTGGCCGCCATGGACGCTGGCCCGCTTCAGCATAGCCTCCCGCATTTCCTGTGCCAGCGCCTTGCGCTGTTCTTCATTAAAAGCTTTAATATCCTGCGGCCCATTGATTTTCTCTAAATACATGACATGCTCCTTTGCTATATCTGTAAACATCTTCAGCAGATGTCTGTAAGTCTATACCTTGGAGTCAGCTTCAAGTCAAGGAGTTTTTGCAGAAAATAATCCCCCTATGGCTTTTGGCCATAAGGGGATTATGAGGATGCTCAACCAACAGGATTCATTGGTCTGGCTGCAATGGCCCGTAATAATAGGAAGCCGTAGCACCACCGTCTACCAAAAAGGTTGCGCCGGTGATAAACTGTGCCCTTGTGCTCATGAGAAGCTCTGCTACATCAGCCACTTCATCAGCGGTGCCTGGGCGGCCTGCAGGGCATTTGGCGAACATATTTTTGTAAAAATCACCACGCGGGCCATTGAATTCATCTATGGCCAGAGGCGTGACAATGATACCGGGCGCAATATCATTGATGCGTGCGCCCCGCTCGCCCCAGCGAACAGCTTCATACATCGTGCGTTTTTCATTGCAGCGTTTAGCCAGCTGATAAGCATGGAGAGTATCCTTTATCTTTTCCGGCTGCAAAAAATCCAACTTCAGCAAATCCTCTGTCGGCATCATCGCCAGTGCCCTGTCCTGCTCCGGCGTGAGTGCCGGCATGCGATGTCCGGACTGACTGGAGATAATCACACCTGCGCCGCCTTTTGCAATGACCTTGCCCACTTCTTCCATCAGCACTGCCGTCCCATAGAGGTCAACCTGCAAAATAACTTCAATCGGTGCCTGTGACGGCGAAACACCTGCGCCACAGACCAATGCTTTTACTTCGCCATATTCCGTTGCTTTTTGCACCATAGCCTGAATGGAATTCCGCGAAGACATATCCATCACAAACGGCTCCACGTCAAAGCCTGCCTGGTTCATAATTTGAGCCACTGCCAGTGCATTCTTTTCTTTTTTATCCCCAAGGATAATCTTCTTGCCATAGCCCATGCGGCGGGCAATAGCCATCGAAATCTGCCCAGCACCGGTGACAATCATAACCTCTTTGCTCATTTTATCTATCCTCCCTTTTAGGCAAGATTCTTCTTTGCCCAGGCAGCAACTTTTTCTTCAGAACCTGCGGCGGCTCCCCCCGTTATAGCCATCCCTTCTCCGACCACGGCACCATGGCAGTATTTCTTCAAAGCAGCAGGAGCACCGGCAATGCCACTGCCCTCGTGGGTCATCACGGGGAATACCTTTTTCCCAGTGAAATCCAGTGCTTCGAGCTGGGTGAATACCGCCACCGGATAGGTGCCCCACCAGCAGGGGCCAGCCACCACGATATTATCGTATGACGCCACTGACGGCAACATTTCCACCAATTCCGGACGGGCATTGTCGCGCAGTTCTGCCTTGGCCTCTACCGTGCACTGCGTATAGTCAATCGCATAGGATTTTTTCGTTTCTACCTCGAATAAATCCGCCCCTACCGCCTTTTGGATAAACTCTGCCACAATTTCCGTATTACCTTTCGGTAAATCCACAATACTGCCATTTACATAATTCTGACCCTTGCGGGAATAATAGATTACCAATGTCTTGGCCATTTTACTTTGCCCCCTCTCGTAAACTTAATCTAATTTCTTAACGACCTTTGCCGGTACGCCGACAGCCATACGGTTATCGGGAACATCTTTGGTGACCACAGCCCCAGTGCCAACAATCGCATTTTCGCCTATGGTTACTCCTGGCAAAATGCTTACTCTGGCACCAATCCAGGCATTTTTCTTGATATGGATTTCCTTGGTCATGACCGTACGGATATTTTTCGGTTCATGATTGACAGTAAACAGCCCTACTTCCGGCCCCAACATAACCCCATCTTCAATCGTAATAGTGCCCAGAGACATCATGGTCAGATTATGATTGGCAAAAACATTTTTACCCACAAACACCCGATTGCCGCAATCAATCTGAAAAGGTGGCGTAAAATAAGAATCTGTGAACTCTGTATTGGACAGAAGCGCCTTTTCCTGTTGCAAAATGCTTTCTTTATCACTTACATCCGTAGCATTGATTTTCTGACACAGACTGGCACAACGGTTGAGTTCGCTATGCACCTGCTCCACATAATCTTCCTGCCGGATATCGTATGCCGCGCCCTTGCGCATTTCTTCAAATACATTTATACTCATGATTTATCTCCCATTGTTTTCATTTGCTTCCAGCCATTCCCAATTCATTCAGCCATTTCTTTACCTGCGGGCGAATACTCTCTGTATCCTGCTGGACGCGCTTGCCGGACAAGCCCAAACCTGGCAGCTTTACCTGCGCGCCCCTGGCATAACGCGGAATAGCCCTGTCCTCCAAACCTGTCATAACGTCGCCTGCCGAAGTGCAAAATGGAATGACCGTCTTGCCCTGCCAATCGTAACTTTCCATAAAGGTATAGACCGGCATGGGCAAATCGCTCCACCAGATGGGATAGCCCAAAAACACAATATCATAAGCCTGAAAATTCTCTACTTTCGAAGCTAGCTGCGGCCGTGCATCCTGCTCTTTTTCAGCTTTGGCTTCTTCGGTACATGCCCGATAATCTGCAGCGTATTCCTTCACCGTCTTGATTTCAAACACGTCTGCTCCAGGAATTTCTTCAGCAATCATATCTGCTAAAATATGCGTATTGCCTTTTTCGATATAGCCTACTTCATAGTTATCGCCTTTACGTGAAAAGAACGCCACGAGAATTTTCTTTCCTTTTATTCCTTCGGCAGCAGACCCTGAATTTTCAGCAGCTACTGCAGGTGAGGCGGCCTTATCGCTGAAAATACCACAGCCTGTAAACAGCAGCCCTAAGGTTCCCATGCCAGTCAGGCGAATAAAATCTCTGCGCTTCATACGTATCAACCTCTTACAAATCCTGCTTTTTCGTGATGACAAAATGCTGCTCACGCTCTTTGATGAGCCATTTGCCCTCCTGCTTGACCAGTTTATCCGTATAGCGTATGTAGTTGTCCGACACCACATCATGGCCATTTTCTTCCATCACTAGAGCCGCCCGGCAGTAATGCACATCCGTGGCCGTATCGCCATCTATCGTGATGACCTGCTGTCCGTTTTGATGGTGCGACGCCTTGATACCCCCGGTAAAGGCACTGAACTGTTTTTCCAGCGTATCCCGTCCATGAATATCCATCGTGAGCTTATCGCCCATATAGACCATGACATGAACATCTTCGGTAAAATAAATCATCTGCGCCGGCACATTGCACTCCAGATTGGCAAAACCGTCAATAACTTCGCGAATCGCTTCTTTTGCTTCTAAAATCTCCAGTGACATTTGATATTCCCCTTTCATCGCGTCTGCATTTCCTCTTGTTGATTTCATTATAGCGGTGTTATATCAGAATATCCAATTGTAAATTTAGATTATCAATTTAATTATTTTATTAAAATCATTGCATTCCCAAAGGCCGGGCGCTATACTGCAAATAACAAGCAAAGGAGGACGCACTGATGAATACCAAGCAGATGGAATATATACTGGAGCTGGCGCAGGTGCTGAATTTCAATCGCGCTGCTGAAAATCTCTTTATCTCGCAGCCCACACTGACCTATCAGATAAAGATTGTGGAAAACGAGATTGGTTTTGCCCTCTTTGAACGCTCCGGCAAAGGGGCTATGCTCACACCGGCAGGAGCACAATTTGTCGGCACCTTGCGCACGCTTTACGGACAGCTGAAGGATGCCAATGAGCAGGGACAGAATTTCAGCGCCAAATATGCCGAAAGCATCCGCATATCCTTGCCGATTCGTTCCGCCATCTACTTTTTGCCCCAGGTCATCGCAC
>JAGBLH010000139.1 GCA_017635515.1 Selenomonas sp. | reverse complement strand
TTTCATCTTCGCCACGCTCCTTGTTCAAAATATCAATCGCCTTTTTTATGCCATCGTCATATCCTGCCTCATAGTTGCTTATGAGATATCCTTTGCTATAATCGAACAATTCAGCTTGTAGCTTATTGCAAACATTTTGTTTAGATTCTCTGCGCTCTTTCAACTCTTTCAGCATTTCTTCTAGTTCAAGAATTTCATCGTATGTGAAATAATCATCCATGCCTGTATGCCAATAGTGCTCTACCTTTTTAATCGCTTCTTCAAGAGTCATTTTTCACGCTCCAATCGTTCAATGTCGGCTTTAGTAATAATAGGCCTTATAGATTTCATCTGCACCATCAGCTGGAGTCTGTCTCAGTTCTCTGTGTCTTCGACCAGCTGAACAGTATGGGCAGCTCCCATGATTCCGGCATGTCTTATCGACCGCCTTTGCTCCGTGATACTGTTTCCTGTGCTCCTTGCCATGCTCAATCGCTTTGTCCATGCCCATGTAATGCCTCCTGAACAGCCTCGACTACCTCTGCATATAGCTCGTTGAGGATGACCTTCTTGCCATTCTTGAGGCAAATCATCGTGGTTTCCTTGTCCAAGAAAATCCTCCGCTCAATCATGGCTATCTCCTGCGGATTAACCGCCACAGCATAACCGCAAGCACCAATAAATTCCACCATCGTTTCATCCTACCGCCTTCCCTAACCACTTTCTGCAAGCCTGCGAGCCTTCGCGCCTTTTCTGATTGCAATACTGACAAATGCCAATGATTGAATCGATTTTGTCCAGCCGCTGCCAAAAGTAGCAGCGACCGCACTTATCATCGACACTCATTTTTGAACCTTTCATTGCTCTATGATACTGCCCCATTCGCTCACCCTTTCTCCACAATGTCAAACACATTGTAGAATTTCTGAATCGTCATTTCGAGATGGATGCCCTCACCAGACTCAACATCCAACATATTCGCTCCGCTCTTTGTCTGATTGAACTTCCACAAATCCCCTGCATGGTAGTCAATCGTTGCAACACCTGCTGCACCACCAAAAACGAACTGCCCATCTTCCTTTACCTTTGCAACTCCACTCATTCGCACTTCCTCCCGTCTGCTCTTTTAGCAACCACGCACAAGCTCACCATCAGTATCAGAGTGCCAAGTGACAGGCAATAACCAATCAGCCCTCCAACAAGCAATCCAGTACAATAATCAGACACGCCGGTACACCTCCGTGAATTTCAGATATATTTTGGGGGTCTTCGGGGTAAATGGCAAAAATCCATACATTTCCACCATCAGATTGCCATTTTTCTTTACCCAGCTATCCATTGCTGACCGCCCGATGTGCAGCTTCTCGGCTATCTCACGAACACTCAGCTTTTCCTTCAGCCCTTTCTGAAGGATTTTCCAGCGTTCCCCACACTCTGCGATTGTCATTCACACCCCTCCATGTATTTCTTGAGCGTTTTCCCATTGGTCACGACAAACGGCAGCTTGCCATATTTCTCTGCCAGCCAGTCACCATGAGCCTTCAAAAATTTGTTCAGGTCATTCTTGCCAGTATATCCAACCTCACGAGCAATAGCCTCCATGCTCATCGACTCACCTTCATGGTCAGCCAAAATTCCAGCCAGTTTGTAATATCTGTTCCGTGCGTTATCCTGCAACTTCTTCTTGTAATCAATCTGAGTCATAAGCCTAAATCCCTCATCAATCTTTCCCGAAATTCAACCTTGCCAAGTACCCTGCGTTTGCCCCGTGTCTTTTGCAAATCATCGTCCAGCTTTTCCATTTTCTTGCACCCTACATAATACGATGAAACATACTTCTTATGGGCAATGTCCAGTCGTGTCATTTCTCGCCCTTCTTCCTCGGAGAATAATAGCCCCGGCCTTCGTTTTTCTTGATGACCTGAAGGCGAATTTTTCTGCGCTCACTTTCGTGAAAGCCCAGCTTGGAAAGCACAGTCTCACAAGCCTCCTGCACATCCGCCAGCTCCTCTGCGATTCTCACCTTGCTCTCATTGTCCATGTATGCCCGAGTGACCTCAGAACATTCCTCGATGACCTTGCCTATCAAATCGTCAATGCCCTGCCCGATGAAGCGAATCGCCGGGCGAAGCTCACGCTCATCTCTTTCTTCCTTGCGCTCGTCCAGATAGTACTTGTTGATGATATGCAGCGAATCTCTCCGCCCCCGGTCGTACCCATCTTTATAGCCTGCTTCATAGCCTTTTATCTTTCCTTCTGCGCTGGCTTTTTTCACTTCCAGCTCCAGCATGGCGATATCTTTCATGTTTTCCACGTTGTCTGCCTCCTTAAAATCGATTCTGACCGCCCTAGCACCTTTTCTGACGGTGTTCCAATCGCTTGCATATATACTTATATGCCTTGAACATTTCATGCAGCCTTACGCCGTTTTCTGCTCATAATCTTATCTACCTCAGCATGGATTTCTGAATATGTGATGTTCCCATTGCCAACTTCTTCGGATATGCTCGTCACCCAGCCGTAAGCATCGCTGAGGCGTTTCTTCTTGAACGAAAATTCATCGAGCAATGCCATTAAGAACGCCGCCGACATCTGCTGTACTGCCTTGAATTCAATCTGCTTGTAATGCCCTTTGTCGGGATTCTTCGCCTCTATGCCGACATCAACGCCGATGTCTTCTCGCAGATACCCAGCTATATCCTCGATGCTTACATACCCATCAATGATGGCATCCATCTCGCTTTGCATCTTGTCCCTCAGCTGCAACAGTTTATCCCGACCGAAGCCATAGCCCTTGTTCATGGCCAACAGAAAGCACCCCGACAAGTTCCGCAATGCCTGTTTGCGACACAACATATCGTTGCGATACTGGTCAACATAGCTTTGCTTAACCGACTTCATGGCCTGAACATACTTCTTTACGGCTTTTTCGTCCCCGGTCATCGCCTGTTTCTTTATCTTCCTGTTCCTCTTTCTTGCAAAACTGCTCATTTCAATTTCTCCTGTCTGATTTCTCTCCGGCAAATGCTTTCGATGTGCTTTGTACTGTCACGAACCACCTGCTGAGCCTTCTTCTTTGACATTCTGTGTGAGAGGAATGCTGCCACAGCTTTCTGCCTGCGTTCCTGCTCATATATCACAATATCCTGCGACCGCTCAGACAGCTTTTTGAACCATTCCATTCAATCGCCTCCGATTGTTCCCCGTGAAACTCTCTAGATTCGTTTCTAAGGGGCTTGTAGGTGCGGACACTATAAACTTATATGTCCATGCACCTAACCTCGCTCCTATGGGCTGTCAGCCCTCTCAGAATAGCTTTTGGCTATCCGATACCTGTTTCAGAATGTACGGGTCTGTTTCATCAGCCGTAACCTCCAGCGGAACAATCTCGATTTCAACCCTCGGGCGTTCCTTGTCGATACCAGCTATGCGGCTGCCATCCCATGACTTGATGATGCGGTCATCAGCCAGTACCCATTCCCTGCTCAGCTGTTTCTTGTGATTTACGGTCTTGTATTCATCCGATAGAATATCTGCCGTTGCCTGTTCAAGTCCGATAAGGTCAGGGTAATGTGCCCTGCTATCCAGCCAGTACAAACACTTGATGGCTACCGGGCCAGTATAATGCGGCAACTCCATGTACTGCTTCATGTTCCTCAGCTGCCTGTGGAATTTTGAGCAATACTCGCTATACGCCTTGCTGGGCAAAATTATGGACCTGCCACGCACCATCTGCTGGCTGTTCTTCTTTGTGGCAGGTCTGCCATTTATCACAAACTTAAACGCTTCCAATCGTGTCCTCCTTAGTATGGGATATTAAACCCTGTACTCATCGGCTTGCTATCACCAAAATCCCTCTTTGCAGACTCAAACTTGGTGTAAGCCCCCCAATAATC